>DATFYX010000002.1 GCA_035314825.1 Candidatus Eremiobacteraceae bacterium | reverse complement strand
GAAATCCGGCGGCGGGCCGCCCGCTTGGGAAGGCAGCCCGGTGAAGTTCGCATACCGCAATTGGACGAGCAGCGCGGCATGCGATGACTGCGCGATCTGCGCGCCGATGAACTCGATGTCTTGGCGATAGTCGACGTTGGTGAACGCGCCGAACGCCCACGAACCGCGCATGGCAAAACTGCCATAGCCGATATCCGCGACCGCGCCTTTGCCGAACGGATGCGCGTACGTGAACACCACTTGCGGCGCCTGATACGAGACCGCGTCTTGAGGATTGGCCGGCGTGAAGTCGCGGTGCTGGGTGTCGGCGACGTAGTCGAGCGTCAGGTCCCCGAAGGCCGGATGCCACGCCGTCCATAGCGCGTACTGATGGCCTTCGCCCAGCGTTCCTGAGTTGTCATACTGGGGCAAGAAGAATCCCTCGACAAAGCCCACCTGGTTGATGGTGCTGTACACCGCCGGCGTGATCTGCTGGAAGCGCGCGTACGCCGCGTGGATCTCGACGGGACCCCTGTCGAGCGAGTAGCGCATCCGGAAACCCTGGCGGTTCGAGCCGATCGTGGTGTTGTCGTTGAGCTGATAGGTGGACTTGAGCCACACGCCCGGCCACGACCAGGCGACGCTCCACACGTTCTCGGGCGCGCCGTACGGCAAGATCGCGCTCGCGTAACGCCCTTCGAAACGATACGCGTCCACGCCGACCGATGCGCGTCCGAAGGGGTGGTCAAGGCCGATATGATAATAACCGCCTGGCGCTTGCGTGCCGGGCTCGAGGACCTGTTGCGCATCGTACCAGGCACGGCCGATCGCGATCGTCGCGTCGAGTCCGTGCGCCGCATGAAATGCGCCGCGCACTCCCGCAATAGTCTGCTGCTGGCCGCCGAGCTGGCTTTGCGGCAACGGTCCTTGCGGGCCCGGGTTCGCGACGGCGCCCGCGCCGTACATCGTCGTAGTGGAGAGCATCACGCCGCCCGTGCTCGCGTGAAGCAGATCAGCCGACCAGCGCGTCCCTTCGCCGTGATCGAGCACGAGCGAGCCGAGCACGAGTCGCGCGGCAGTGCCCGGCAACGCCGGCAGCGACGCGTCGGTCAGCTCGAGCGTCGCGACGCCGCGGCGCGCGACCAGATCGAGACCGTCAAGCGGTAGGCCGGCCGGAGCCGAAGGCCACGAATCCAACGCGGCCGGGCCGTTGCCGAGCGATTCGGCGGGCTGCAGTCCGATGTTCGGCGTGACGTTCGTCAGCGGCGGCTGCACGAACACGAACTTGTCGTTCTGCACGAGGTCGAACCAGCCCGCGCGCAGGTTCAGCGCGCCGTCCGCCGTGCCGATGGAGCCGGACAACAACGAGATGCGCGCGGCGCTGCCGTCGTCGAAGCCGGCGTGGGTGGGAAACGCGATCTGATACGGCAGCGCCTGCGATCCGAGATGCGGATTGAGCGTTGGCATCAGATTCTCGGTCCAATACGCCGCGTTTTGAACGCTGCCGGTCGCGTATCCGGCGCCGAGCGTCGCCGATGCGAGGAACTTCGATGTCGAGTAATCGCCGCGCAGTTCGAATTGCGCGATACCCGCCACGCCCGGCGTGTTCGGCGCGCTCGAGAAGACGTCGTACGGAGTCATCGGCGAAAGCGGCGCGCCGGCGGCAAAGCCCGGCCCCTCGGGCGGCGTGAGACCCGGTCCATTCTGCGCCTGATCGATGAACGAGACGAACCCGTCGCCGCTCAGACGCAGGCCCGGCTGCGACGTGGGCGCCGGCGATGGGCTCGGCGTCGCCGCCGCGTCTGCGGGCACCGGCTGGATCGACCCGGCCGCAATCCACGCCAGCGCGAAGAGGACGAATCTCATCGGTCGACGTGGCACCCCCGCGCGCCGTGACACCAGAAGACCGCCGATGCTCCTCCCGCGCGAGCCGGCAACCCTTCTTTAGCGCCGGCAGCAGACCTCGAGCTTGTTGCCCTCTGGGTCTTCGAAGAACACCGCGTAATAGGGTTGGATGTAGTCCGGGCAGTCCTCTGGGCCCTCGATCGCGCGCGCGCCCGCCGAGTGGAGCAAGCCGCCGATACGGTCGACATCCGCGCGCGTCGCCGCCGCGAACGCGATGCGCGTCTCGCTCGGCTGATGATGCGCGATCTCGTCCAAGACGAAGAACTGGCTCGCCCGATCCGGACAGTAGTATTCGAACGAGCAGCCGCAATCTTCTGTCTGCGTGTAGCCTAGCGCCGGCATGAGCACGTCATAGAACGGCCGCACCGCTGCGAGGCTGCGGACACGATGATCGATGTGGTCCAGCGGAAAGCGGCTCACGTCTGCGTGCTTCGGCCGTTCGTCGGGGCGCTTGCGATCGGCGCGCGCCTCGAGAACAGCTCGGTGATAGGGCGAAAGCCGTTCTTGAGCAAGGGGCGTTCGAAGAGGTACGTGATGACCGACGCTACGGCGACCGAGATGACGACCGTGATCACGAGATACGTCCACTGCCAGAGGCGATCGTCCTGGAAATCCTGCGTACGCGGCAGCGGGAACGAGTGACGCGCCAGATACGTCGCGATGAGTTGATGCCACAGATACAGATTGTAGGAGATGACCGACAGGAACACCAGCAAGCGGTTGGCGAGCACCGCTCGCCACCACCCCGCCGCTAAGCACGACCCGACGGTCAGCAGCACGAAGGTCAGCCCGAGGAGCGTGAGATGGCTGTTGCCCCACACGTATTGCCAATTGGGCTCGATGCGGATCAGGAACAGGCCGTAGAGCAGCCAGCCGTAGAGCGCGAAGCCGGCGATCGCGAGCACGGTCCACAGATGTTGCCAGCGCGCAGGATCGGGCGTACGCGCGCGCAGCCACACGAAGAGCCATGCGGCGAGCATCCCGCTTCCGAAGAGGTCGAGGAATGCGGGCATCTGCGTCATCACCACGTAGTCGCCGATACAGCACGGCGAGTAGAACAGCCGATAGCCATTGGCGATCGCCAGCATGCCGGCGAACGTCGCCAGCGGCCAGCGCCGGAAGCACCAGCACAGCAGCGGGAAGACGACGTAGAACTGGACCTCCACCGCGAGCGTCCATAGCACGCCGTTGACCGTGCCGAACGTGTCGTGGAACCAGTTATGGATGAAGAGCAGATGGGTGACGTACACTTTGAGCAGCGTGATCCCCGAGAACGCTGCGACGATCCATGGCGTCAGGATCAGCAGTTGGAGGTAGTACGACGGCACGATCTTGATGAAGCGCCGGTATGCGAAATGCTCGATGGTCTGGAGGGGCTTGCCCTCGAACACGTGGCGCGCGTAGGGATAGAACAGCACGAAGCCGCTGATGAAATAGAAGAGGTCGACGCCGGTGAACCCGGTCTCCGGGATGACCTGCAGGTTGATCGTGTGCCCGAACAGGTGGAAACGCGAGTCGAGCCAGTTCCACTCCCAGACGTGATACCAGAGCACGACGAAGATCGCGATGCCGCGCAGTCCGTCGAGGACCGCGAGATGGGCTTGCGGCGACGCGCGCGGCGTCTCAACCATCGTTGACGACCGCCACGGGAGGGTGCTCGGCGACGGGTGCGCGGCGTTTGAAGAGGTCGCCGATCGCGCCGAAGCCTCTCTTGAGCAGCGGCCGCTCGATCGCATACGTGACGAAGATCGAGACCGCGAAGGTGATCGCGAGCGATGAGATCGTGTAGGCCCATTTCCAACGCTCGTCGGCGTGCGGATCGGCCGTGCTCGGTGCCGGGAAGCGGTGTTTGAGCATCCACAGCATGAGGACGTTGTGCCACAGATACATGTTGTACGAGATCACGCCCATGAACACGAAGAAGCGGTTTGCGATAATCGCATGGAGGGGGCGATACGAGAAGAGCGCGGCCACTGCGAAGACCGCGAGCAGACCGCCCCAGTACAAGCGGTTCGCGGCTTGCCAGGGCGCGTATTGGTTCGGCTCATACAAGTGCGTGAACATCGCGCCGAGCATCGCGCACAGGCCTGCGGCCGCGCCGACGGCGACGAGCGTCGCCAGCCACTCGAAGCGCTCGACGGGCAGGTGACTGCGCATCCACACGAATATCCACGCCGCCAGCATGCCGTCGGCGAAGAGATCGAGATAGGCCGGCATCTGGCCCATCAAGACGTAATTGCCTACATCGGTATGCGCGGCGAACAGCCGATAGCCGACCGCGATCGCGACCATCAACAGATACGTCATCATCGGCTGCCGGCGGAAGAGCCAGCACAGGGCGGGGAAGATCAGATAGAATTGGATCTCGACGCCTAAGCTCCACAGCACGCCGTTGACGCCGACCCAGGTGTCGACCCAGAAGATGTGGATGAAGAGCAGATGCGTCACCACCTGCCTGATGACGTCTTTGAACGTCGTGAATTCGCCGATCAGGATGGCCGCCGCCACGAGCGCGATGACGTAGGACGGCACGATCTTGATGAAGCGCCGGTACGCGAACTGCCTGACCGTCTGCAGCGGGCGGCCTTCGAACAAGTGCCGCGCGTATGGATAGAACAGCACGAACCCGCTGAGGAAGAAGAACAGCTCGACGCCCATCAATCCGGTGCCCGGCACCATGACGATCGGGATGTCGTGTCCGAAGAGCGTGAGGCGCGGCGTCAGCCACGAGAACAGCCAAAGATGCCACCACACCACCATAAGGATGGCGATGCCGCGGAGACCGTCGAGCACGTCGAGGCGCGCTTCGGATGGCAGACGGGCCGTTGAAGCCATGCTGTTAGTATCGGGCGATTTCGGCACGCGCCGCTGCGCGGCCTAGGCGCTCGCCGCCAAGCGACTTTCCGCGCACGCATCTCGGACTTTGCCCTCGCCTTTATCGACGCTTCACGCCGCCTTCCCGCAGCGCGGGTACGATGAGAACTGACATGATCGCTTTGACAAAGGAGACATCCATGGTAGACACGACGACAACCGAGAAAGCCGGTCCGTGCCGCGAGGAATGGAAGATCAGAGGCGAGGATCTGCTCAAGAAGATCAACGAGATCATCCGCGAGGGGAACGTGCGGCACATCTCGATCAAGGACAAGACCGGCAAGACGCTGGTGGATCTGCCTTTGACCGTCGGGGTGGTGGGCACGGCCCTCGCTCCGGTGCTAGCCGCGGTCGGCGCGATCGCCGCCCTCGTCAGCGAGTGCACGATCTCGGTTGAGCGGCAGGCGTAGCCGCACTCGACGCGCCGAGGGATGACCGGACACCCCCCGAAGTCCGCGTCAAGTGACGCATTCGACGCAGGCCGGCCGCCTTGTGCTGTGTCCGACGCCGCTCGGCAACCTTGAAGACATCACCGCGCGCACGCTGCGCGCGCTGAATGAGTGCGACGTCGTCGTGGCCGAGGACACGCGCGTCACGGGCGGGCTGCTGCGTCATTTCGACATACGCAAACCGCTCCGTTCGCTGCACGAACGGGTTGAAGCGCGACGGCTTGCGGAGGTGCGCGGACTGCTGGCGGCCGGCAAGACGGTCGCCTTCGCAAGCGACGCCGGCATGCCCGGCATCTCGGATCCGGGGGCAGCGCTCGTCGCGTGCGCGCGCGCGGTGGGCGCCGCGATCGAGGCCTTGCCCGGCCCGACCGCATTCGTCGGCGCGCTCGTCCTCAGCGGTTTCGACATCAGCAGGTTCAGATTCGACGGCTTCCCGCCGCGCAAGAGCTCCGAGCGGCGTGCCTATCTGCGTTCGCTGCGCGACGTCGAGTATGCCGTCGCGTGGTATGAAGCGCCGACGCGCGTCATCGCGCTGCTCGACGACGTCGGACGCGAGTTGCCTCAGCGTCGCGTATTCGCGTTGCGCGAATATACCAAGATGTTCGAGCAGCAGGCGCTGGGATCGGCGGCGCAGGTGCGCGCGCAGATCGAACAGCCGCCGCGCGGCGAGTTCACGATCGTGCTCGAGGGCGCGCGCATTGAGCGCGTGCCGGCCGGCGCGCGAGCTATCCCGGATGAGGTTCGCGACGCGCTGCTGCGCTTGATCGAGCGCGGCACCGGCGCTCGCGATGCGGCCGAAGCGATTGCCGGGGCGACCGGCCTGCCCAAGAACGCTTTGTACAAACTCGCATTGCAGCGCGCTCAGCGGCGTTAGCGTGCACGTCGAACCATGGGTGCTGGTCGCGCTCGGCGCGACCGCGTTCGTCGCCGCCGCCGTCGATGCGGTGGTCGGTGGCGGCGGGCTCATCAATCTGCCGGCGCTGCTGCTCACCGGCATGCCGGTCTCGCTGGCGCTGGGCACCAACAAGCTGTCAGGTATCGCCGGCACGGCGACGGCGACCGCCACCTTCGCGGCCGCGCGCCAGATCCGTTGGCCGATCGTCACGGCAAGCGCGCTTGCGGCGTTCGCCGGCGCGCTGCTGGGCGCACGCACCGTGCTGCTGCTCGACCCAAAACTGCTGCGCGTCATCGTGTCGGCGCTGCTGCTCGTCGTCTCGGCGGTCGTCGCGCTGCGGCCGCAACTTGGAGCGCGGTTTACTGGCGCGGTGGTTCAGCGCTCGGTGTGGCGTTCCGGGGCGATCGGTTTGGCCACCGGATACTACGACGGCTTCTTCGGGCCCGGCGCGGGCGTGTTCATGATCTTTCTTTTCGTCGCGTGGCTGGGCGTCGATTTCTTGGCAGCCTCGGGCCTGGCCAAAGCGACCAACTTCGCGTCGAATCTCGGCGCCATCATCGTCTTCGCGCTGGCCGGCACCATCGATTATCAAATCGGCGTGGTCATGGCCGTCTGCGCGGTCGCGGGCAGCTTCACCGGTTCGCGTCTGGCGATCGTCCGCGGCGCAGTCTTTGTCCGGTTCGTCTTCCTGGCCGTGGCATGGATGGTCGCGGCGCGGCTGCTCTGGCAGGCGCTCCACCGCTAGCGCGCAAACAACCGCTGATATATGGCCAAAGACACGTTCTATCTCACGACGCCGCTGTACTACACCAACAGCACGCCGCATATCGGGCACGGCTACACGACCATCGCGGCCGACGTCCTCGCGCGCCTTCATCGCGTGACCGGCGACGGACGCGCATGGTTTCTGACCGGGACGGACGAGCACGCGCAGAAGATCGCCGACGCGGCTGCGGCGCAGGGCAAAACCCCCAAGCAGTTCGTCGACGAGATCGTCGAGCGCTGGAAGGCGCAGTGGCGCGAACTGAACATCAGCTACGACCAGTTCATCCGCACCACCGATCCCGAGCACGAGAAAGCGGTGCAGCGCATCTTCACCGTGCTGCGAGACCGCCGCGATATCGAGCCCGGCAAGTACGAAGGCTGGTATTGCCGTACCGATGAGACCTTCTGGGTCGAAAGCAAGCTCATCGACGGGCGCTGCCCCAATCCCGAATGCGGGCGGCCGGTGGAATGGGTGTCCGAAGACGCATGGTTCTTCCGGCTCTCCGCCTATCGCGATCGCTTGATCGAGCATTATCGCGCGAATCCGCATTGGGTGCGCCCGCAAAGCGCCTACAACGAGATGATGGCGATCCTGCAGGGCGGGCTTGAGGATCTGTGCGTGTCGCGCCAAAGCGTCGAGTGGGCGATCTCGATGCCCGGCAGCGCGGGCACGACGATCTACGTCTGGTTCGACGCGATCTGCAACTACATCACCGCGGCCGGCTATCCGCACGACATGGCCAAGTTCGAGCACCTATGGCCCGCCGACGTGCAGCTCATCGGCAAAGAGATCGCGCGCTTCCACACGATCATCTGGCCGGCGATCCTGATGGCGCTCGATCTGCCGCTGCCGCGCCACGTATTCGCCAACGGCTGGATCACGATGGAAGGCACGAAGATAAGCAAGAGCCTCGGCAACATCGTGACGGCAGACGAGCTCATCGCGCAGTACGGCGTGGACGGCGTGCGCTATCTGCTGTTCGCCCAAGCGGCCTTCGGCACCGATTTCAGCCTGAGCCCAGAAGGCTTGCAGCGCCGCTATAACGCCGATCTCGCGAACGACCTCGGCAATCTCGTGCAGCGCACGTTGTCCATGCTCGGGCGCTATCGCGCTGGCACGGTTCCCGCCGCGCACACGCGCTCGTCGCTTGCGGCTGGCTTTGAGTCGGCGCGCGACTCTGTGATCGCCGCGATGAGCGAACTGGACTACCGCGGAGCGCTTGGCGCGATCTGGGAGCGCGTCGGCGCATTGAACTTGCACGTCGAGCAGAGCAAGCCGTGGGAGCTGGCCAAGCGCGATGACGGCGCAGCGCTCGACGACGTGCTTTACGAACTGTGCGAAGGAGTGCGCTGGATCGCGGCGTTCATCTATCCGTTCATGCCGGCCACGGCGCAGACCGCGTGGCGTGCTCTTGGACAAGACGGCGTTCCCGGACAACGCTGGGAAGAGCAATTGCAATGGGGCAAGCTTGCGCCGGGCACGGCGACGAGCGTGCCGCCACCGCTCTTCCCTCGCCTTGAGGCGCACGACGCGACGTCGTGACCCTTGCTGACACGCACGCTCACCTCGACGGTCCGGAGTTCAGCGCCGATCTGCAGGACGTGCTCGCGCGTGCCGATGCCGCGGGCGTGCGTGCGGTCGTCTCGGCAGGCCAAGACGAGGCGACGAGCCGGGCGACGCTCGCACTAGCTGGAGCGAACCCGGCGATCGCGCCCGCGGTCGGCGTGCATCCGCACCTCGCGAAAGACGCAGGCGACATGCGCTGGCTCGAAACGCTGCTCGACGATCCGCGCGTCGTCGCCGTCGGCGAGATGGGCCTTGACTATCACTACGATCATTCGCCGCGCGACGTCCAGCGCGAGGTCTTACGACGCCAGCTCGACATGGCGGCGCGGCGCGATCTTCCGGTCATCCTCCACTGTCGCGAGGCAGAAGACGATCTCGCAGCGGTCTTGCGCGAGCATTTCGCTCGTGGCCGGCTCGGCGTCGTGCACTGCTTCACGGGCACATACGAGTGGGGGATTCGGCTCATCGACGAGTTCGGCGTGTTCCTCGGAATCGGCGGCGCGGTGACGTTCAAGAACGCGGTGGAGCTGCACGACGCGGCAGCGCGCTTGCCGCTCGAATCGCTCGTGCTCGAGACCGACTGTCCGTTCATGGCGCCCGCGCCTAACCGCGGCAAACGCAACGAGCCCGCCAATATCGCGCTCACCTGCGCGCGGCTTGCCGAACTGCGCGGCGTCGATCCGGCACGGATCGCCACCGCGACGACCGCCAACGCGCGGCGCCTCTTCCCGAAGCTGGACGACCGGCTGGGCGGCTGACCCGAGCCGGTCGCCGTTCTACTTCAGTTCGCGCGTGCCGCTGAAGCGGTGACGTTGTGCACGTGGGCGGTGGCGTTCGTCTGCGGCTGGTATATCTGCGTGACGAGCAGCGGAACGACCAGCACCGCGATGCCGATCACCGCACAGGCGGCGTCGATGATGAGTTGTGTTGAGAAGCGCATGGTCCAAACCTCCCTGAGAGCGAGTGATGACACTCGTATGGTAGCTCAGGGGCTGGACTCCGGGCTTCGTGGGAAACACCGAAAGAGTGTACGCGGCGGTACGGATATTAGTGCGGGACGCCGGTCAGGGACGTATGCCTCACGATGACATAGGCGGAGTCACGACGGGTCGTTCTTTTGCTCCCATGACGATCAGCCATATCACGATCGCAACTTCGCCGAGCTGGAACGGGAACGCGACGTTACCCACAGCATCCGCATACCGCGGCAGCAGTACGCCGGCAAAATTCTGAGCGAGGTAGGCGAAGCCGTTCAAAACAAGCCACACGCCGAGAATGCGCGGAAGAAAACCCGACTTGTAGACGAGGATACCGAACGGCAGTAACCAGAGCCCCCAAAACACTTCGTTGACGACAACCCCATAGTCGTGCAGATTGAGATACTGCATGACCATCGCGTATTGCTGTGTTTGCCCGAATGCCGACAAGAAATCCCCTCCGCGCGCGAATAGCAGCGCCCCGAAGTCGTTCAATGTGTTGACGAAGTAGATCGGAACGTCAGCGATGCCCAAGATGACCATGGTCGTAGCGAGAGTCCGGTCAACACCATTGAGCAATCGGTAAAGCGCAAGCATGACGAAGATCTCCATCGTCGCCGACAGTAGATCCGTATAGATGCCGATGCGGAATAGGTGTTCGTGCGAAGCGATGTTGTGCGCTGTAGCGGCCGCGTCTCCCGTCACGAATAACACGCTCGGGATGTATTTCAAACGAACGGGCCCAAGCAGGACCACCGCTAGATACAGGAGTCCGGCGATTCTCGCGTTCCTGCTGAGCGAACTCACACGGCCTACTTAGCGAATCGTGGCAGCGCGCCTCTTCAGAGCGGCTGCGCCGAACGCCACATGCTCGCGAACTCCGCCCGCAGCGCGGCGCCGCCGTCGTCGAAATCAGATGTCTTTGCGATGATGCCGATCTCGCGCGCTTCATCGAGTCCGTTCCTCGTGAGGTTCGCTGAGCCGATGTAGAGCCGGTCGCCCGCGTCGATGTACTTGGCGTGCAGGTATGCGCCCGGCAATGTGCGCACCGCGACGCCCGCCGCGGTCAGCTCCTGGATGCAATCCATCCGCGTGCGTCGCTCGCGCTTGACGAGCACTTCATCGTGTCGCCCATGCTTGGCACGCGCCTCCAACGCATCGAGGATCAGCGGATCGGACAGATCCTCGATCGCGATGCGTTCATCCACCGGCGCGTCCAGCAACGCGGCGATGCGCGCGCGCTGACCTGGGTCTGGACCGTTGACGATCCGACCGGTCTGCGCGTCGCGGTCAAAGATCGCGCGCCTGACCGCTGCGACATCCGCCGGCAGGTCGTCCTCGACGAGGAAGTCGCCTGGCTCACCGAAGCCCGCTCGATTCGGATTCGCCGTGGCGATGAAGGCGCGCCGATCGTCGACCACAGCGGCCTTCGCGTGCTCGAGCACCAGCGGGTCATCTTCGACGACGACATGGATGCGTTTATCCAGCATGCGGGCGTAGCGCGCGAACGACACTCGACCAGGGTCGTCCCTGGGCCGCTCTGAGCGCTTGCGGTCGTAGCGGTGCACGTCGCCCTCGAGATGTAATGTCACGTCGACGCCGCGCGCGGCCGCAGCATTGAGCGCGGCAACCACATCGGCATCGCCAAGGCTGTGGAACTGCGCGCGGATCGAGCTGCGAGCGGCCGCAAATGCGTCGCACAACACGCTGCGCGATGCGCTGCCGATGCTGACATGCAGATCTGCCACGGTGTGACTAATCACGCGGTTGCGCGCGCGCGTCTAGCGCCGTGCCAGGAAAGCCCGGAAAGCCGTCCGAAGCGCACATCGTTTCATGAGCATAAATAAAGGAAGCGTCGTGCGCGAGCTGTTCGACCGTATCGCAGCCCGCTACGACCGCGCCAACACGGCCATGACCGGCGGCCTCGACGAGCTGTGGCGCATGCTGGCCGTCAACCAGCTCCACGTGGCCGATGACGGCCACCTGCTCGACCTGTGCTGTGGCACCGGCGCCCTGGCCCGGATGATCGCCCGGCGCGTTCCAGAGGGCCTGGTCGACGCGATCGACTTCAGCCCGCGCATGCTCGACGTCGCCAGAGCGCACGCGACGCCCGCGAACATCACCTACCATGAAGGCGACGTCCTCGCGCTGCCGTTCGACACCGGCGTCTTCGACGGCGCCGCGATGGGCTACTCGATGCGCAACATCGTGGACATCGGCGCCTGCCTGCGCGAGGTCGCGCGCGTGCTCAAACCCGGCGCCTCGTTCGTCAACCTCGAGATCAGCAAGCCGCCCAACCCGCTGTGGCGGCGGCTGTTCTATCTCTACTTCTATAATATGCTGCCGGTGATCGGGCGGGTCGCCGGGGGAGACGCGGCCGCGTACCGCTATCTGCCCCAATCGCTGGTCAACTTCCCGGACGCCGACGGCCTGGCCGCGCTGTTCCAAGGCAGCGGCTTCGCGCACGTGCGCTATATCCGGCTGATGGGCGGCGCCGTCGCGCTCCACATCGGGACCAAAGAACGCGTGCGGGCGAACGCCTCTGCCGAGGTCCCTCTGACCGCGGACCTGCTCGCATGATCGAGGAATCGAGATCGCCGATCCATGCGGTGGTCGAACAGTTCGTGCGCGAAGAGCTGTCGCAGGAGAACGCGCACATCGCCGGCGCCGTCTGGAGCATGCTCGATGCCGGCGGCAAGCGCTTGCGCCCGCGCATCACCATGCTGGCCGGCCGAGCGGTCAACGCGTCGGCGCCCGACGATCCGGTGCTCGCGTCCTACATGGAGCTGATCCACGTCGCCACGCTGATCCACGACGACGTGCTCGACAACGCCGACACGCGGCGCGGACGAGAATCCACCAATCGCGCCTTCGGCAACCGCTTCTCGGTGCTCGCGGGCGACTATCTGTTCTCGTGGGTGTTCAAGAAGATCACGCTCGGATACGCGCCGCCCGTGCCGACCATCCTCGCGGCGATGCTGGCCGAGATCTGCAACGGCGAGGTCAAACAGCTGCGCGCAGCCGGCGATCTGGCGATGACGCCCCAGCGCTATCTCGAGATCATCGGCAAGAAGACGGCCGAGCTGTTCGGCTCGTGCGCCGAGGTCGGCGCCATCAACGCGCTGCTGCATGCGGGGCGGACCCCTGGGGCCGCGCTGCGCGAGGATCCGCAGGTGCACGCGCTGCGCGAGTTCGGACGGCTGTTCGGTCTCGCATTCCAGATCCGCGACGACTTGTACGATGCGATCGCCGATGAGAAGCAGCTGGGCAAACCGGCGGGCAGCGATCTGCGCGAGAAGAAGATGACCCTGCCGCTGATCAACGCATTAGCAAACGGGGGCACGCAGGCGCGCGAGCGCGTCGAGGCGCTGTTCGCCTTCGAAGACGCGGGGTCGGCCGCAGCCCGGCCGGCGCTCGAGCGCGTGGTCGAGCTGTTGCGCGAACGCAGCGTGATCGACCAGACCACCGCGCCCATGCGCCGTTACGCCGACGAGGCGCTCGCCGCCCTGGGGCCGCTGCCGCCCTCAGCCGCCCGCGACGAACTGGCAGGCATGGCCCGCACTCTTAGCGCCTTTTCATCCTAAGCGCGGGGGACGGTTTTCGCGCTTCGCGAACCTGTCCCACGGAAGGAGTCCTACCATGTCGCCCGTTTATGCAATCATCGACGCGCCCATCATCGCCGTCATCATCGGCGCCGCCATCATCCTGTTCGGCGCAGACCAGATACCGAAGCTGGCGCGCTCGATGGGCCAGGCCAAGAAAGAGTTCGACGCCGCGGTATCCGCCAAGAACCCGCCGGACGCACCGGTGCAGGACGCGTCGGTGCCGCCGAAACCGGCCGCGCCGCCGGCTTCCGATCCGTCCGCCGCAGCGCCGCCGCAATAGCGCCACTCATTCAGACGTCGCAGCAAGACGCTTCGCCGATCGTGCGCCGGTCCGACGACGCGGAGATGACGTTCACGGAGCACCTCGGGGAGCTCCGCACGCGTCTGATCATCTCGATCGCGACGGTCGGCGTCGTCTCGCTGGTCGCGTTTCCGCTCATGCCAAAACTGCTCGTATTGCTCGAGCGTTTTTTCATCCCCGGCATCCAGCTGCACGTGTTCTCGCCCGCTGAGATCATCCGCGTGTATATCAAGCTGTCGCTGCTGGTCGGGCTGGTGGTCGGTTTTCCGGTCGTGCTCTACGAGCTGTACGCGTTCGTCGCGCCCGCGCTGGATCGCCGGCTGCGCTCGCGCGTCGTGTGGTATGCGGTTCCGTCATTGCTGATGTCGCTCTTGGGCATCGCGTTCTGCGGCTTGATCGTCTTGCCGCTCGTGCTGCGCGCACTGCTCAATCTCACGCAAAGCTCCGGCCTCATCGGCACGTATCAGCTCGATCCGACGATCGGATTCATCGTCATCCTGCTGGGCATCTTCGCGGTGATGTTCCAATTGCCGATCGTGCTGTCGGTGCTGGCCAGCGTCGGCATCGTCAACTCCAAACTGCTGGCGGATAAGTGGCGGCACGCCATGATCGCCATCCTCATCTTGGCAGGCATCGGCGCACCGGACGGCAATCCACTCACAATGCTGCTCCTCGCCGCACCGCTCGCCGGACTGTACCTGCTCAGCATCATCGTGGTGCGGCTGACGGAGCCGAGGATCGTGCCTGAGGGCAGCCCGGCATGAGCCCGGCCGCGAACGCAGGCGCGCTCCGCGAGCGCAGCCTCTACGATCAAACGCTCGACGTGCTCTCGAACGTCATGTTCCCCGTCGTCGTGTTCGGCATTTGGGCGGTGCTGACGATCGTCGGCACCAGCGTCGATCAGAACCAGCCGCCGGAGCGCTACTACATCGAGTACGGCGCGCCGATGGCCAACGCGATCCTGCGCCTGCATCTCACGAACATCTTCCATTCCTGGCCGTACATCACGCTGGTGCTGTTGCTGCTGATCTCCATGTCGGTGTGCACGTTCCGCCGCGTGATCCCCAGACGGTTTCCGAAAGACCGCCCGGTGGCGGTCGAGAACTTCGGGCTGCACGCGCAGCGCCGCTCAACGCTCGACTACGACGCGACCTGCCGCGCCGTCGACGACTACGCGCGCCGGCGGGGTTTCTCGGTACGCACGCAAGACCTTGACGGCACGCATTGGCTGTTCGCGGACAAACAGAAATGGGCGCGCTACGGCGTGCTGGTCGCGCACGTGGGGTTCGCCGTCATCGCCATCGGGGTGTTCGCCGGCTGGCTGTGGGGGTATCGCGGCCAGCTGCAGATCTTCTCCGGCCAAACGGCGAGCGTGCCGCAGGCCGGCTTGAACGTCACGTTGTCGCGCTTCATCGGCCGCTTCGAGCCCGTGCAGACCAAAGAAGGGTTGATGTATCAAGCATCGCGCTTCCAGTCGGACGTGCACGTGGCCGGCGGCGACACCGACGCGGACGCAAGCATCCTCGTCAACCATCCCTTCGTCACCGCCGACCACGTCTATCTCTATCAAGCCTCGTACGGTTTCGGCGGGAACCTCCAGATATTGCGCCAGGGCAAGCCGCTCGCATTGGAAGGCATCGACGGCAGGCTTGGGCCGCAAGACGTCGTCTATCTGCCTGGAACCAGCCGGGTCATCGAGTACGGCACCATGCTCGGCCCGTCAGACCCCTCGCAAGCGCCGATGGGCGTGCCGCTGCCCAGGGTCGACACCTACGCGCTGTGGGTCTTCCACGATCAGATCCCGATCACGCAAAAACCGATCTTGCTGCCGGTCGGCGCCAGCTTTGACGCCGGCGACGGCTACACGATCAAAGCGCTGCCGCCGGTCGCCTGGTCCGGCTTGACCTACCGGTACGATCCGGGCGAGCTGTGGGTCGGCGCTGGCGCGCTGATCCTCTCCGCCGGCTTTGTGATGGCGCTGTTCTTCATGCCGATCAAGCTGTATGCGCGCGTGATCAGCGATTCGGGCGTGCCTGTGGTCGATATCGCAGCGACGACCACCAAAGGCAACGCGATGTATGAGGATGACTTCAACGCATTGGTGAACGGGCTTGCGGAGCGACTGGCGCCGCCCGCCGGCGGCATGGTCGCCGAAACGGTGAATGCGTATGCCTGATTCCTATTCGCAGTACAACACCAACGCGGCGTCGCTCATCGACGCGCACGTCGCGGCGTACATGTCGTGGTACGAGGCCGCGGTCGTGCTGTATCTCATCGCCGCGCTGGTCTTCGCCGGATACTGGTTTTTCCGCAGTTGGACGCCGATCGGCGCGGGCATCGTCTTCGCCTCGCTCGGCATCGTCGCGCAAACCATCAGCCTCGGCGTCCGCTGGCACTACAGCGGGCACGTGCCGTGGAACGATCTGTACGGCTCGCTCTCCGTCGTCTCGCTGTTCACCGCAGTACTGTTCCTGATCTTCGGCGCGCGCTACCGCATCTGGTTCGCAGCGCCGCTGGCGTTCATCTTCTCCGATGCCCTGCTCGCGTATGCCAAAGGGTGGAACAAGGGGCTCGAACCGCTCGTCCCCTCCTTGCAGAGCAGCTGGATCTACATCCACGTGCCGGTCGTGCTCGCGTCGTACGCCGCGTTTCTCATCGGCTGCGTGCTCAGCATCATGTACTTGTTCAAGAAAGCCGACGAAGACCGCATGCTGGTCGTGGCGGGCCGGTCGGTCGGCGCAGCGGTGTCGGCGCAGACGGCCGATCTCGGCCTGGTGCGGCCCTGGTGGCTGAGGTGGGTGGAAGTGGTTCCGCCCTCGAGCAAGCTCGACGTCGCGGCGTATCGCGTCAATTCGGTCGGCGAGATCCTGCTCACCGTCGGCATCATCCTCGGCGCGCTGTGGGCGCACGTCTCATGGGGCAGCTACTGGCAATGGGATCCGAAGGAGACGGCCGCGCTCACCAACTGGATCGTCTACGCGATGTACGTCCATCTCCATACCAGACCGTCGATGCGCGGCACGGTCACCGCATGGATCTCGATCATCGGTTTCCTGACGGTGCTGTTCAGCTACTTCGCGGTGAATATCGTGATCAGCGGCCTGCATTCATACAAGTGATCTGAGATGGACTCGCGCCGCGCGCTCGCATTGATCGCTTACGCGGCGGGCTTCGCCATCGTGGGAGCGCTCGCGATCGGCGCCGTCGCCGTCGGAACGGCAGCCGTGGGGTCGCTTGCGATGGGCGCGCTCGCGGTCGGACGCGCAGCGGTGCGCCGCGCGAACGTGGACCGCGCGCGGCTCGGCACGCTCGAGATCGACGAACTGGTCGTGCGCACATTGCGCGTGGACGAGCTCTCGGTGACGAAAACGCTCGCTCTTCCCGAACTCCCGCCCAACGACGACTAAGCCATCAGCGATTCGTTATCAGCCACATGGTGGGCCGGCGCAGCAATATGCGGGGGTGGATGCCGTGCGCCTCTAGGTCCTCGTATTCATATGGCACGATCAGCGCGTAGACGCGCGCGCCGCCTTGGAGCAAGGCGTCGGCATTGGCTTTGTCGGTCTCGGTGCGCAAGAAACTGATCGGTCCTGCGTCGGTGTAGAACAGCAGCGAGAAGCCGCCGTGCACGCCGGTGATCGCGATCTTGTCGCCCGGCCGCCACAGCGTTTGGATGTACTGCGCCATGCCCTTCATCGGCTTGCGCGCCTCGAGCCCCGGAAGGATTCCAAGCACGAGGGCCGCGACGACGCCGGCCATCATGAGCGAGAGCCCAAGCGGCGCGATCCATGCCCGGCGCAACGCGAGCGTCAACCCAAAGGTCGCGATCGCCGAAGGCACCACGATCCAGCCGAGCAGCGCCAGCGGCGCGACCAATTGTGCGGTCTCTCCCAAGTGCTGCGTCTGCACGTAGAGCACGATCGCGACCGCGAGCAGACCCAGCGCCAGCGGCAGCATCAACAACGCGCCGCGCAGGCTGCGCAGATCGTTGCGCTCGATCGCGCGCCCGACCAGCCCGCCGACGAGGATCGCAAGCGCGGGGAAGATGATGCCGAGGTAATTGGGCAGTTTGGTCTGCGCCAAAGAGAAGAACGCAAACGGCACGCCGGCCGCACACAAGAGGAAGACCTCGTCGCTGCCGCGTCGCAGCCACGCTTCCTTGATCGCCTTCGGCAGAAATGCGACATACGGGAAAAAGCCGAGCAGCAGCAGCGGTATGTAATAGTAGATCGGGCCTGGCTGGTTTTCGAACGGCGCGAGATAACGGCCGAATGTCGAGCGCCCGATGTATTCGTCGACGAACGGAGCGCCGTGCAGGACGGCTTGCGAGACGAACCACGAGCCGCCGAGGATCGCGAACAGCACGACGCCGCCGAGCCACGGCAGCCGGGTGACGGCCGAGGCGTCGAAGCCCTCCGAGGCCGCACCGGCACGCGAGCGATGCCGCCACCGCTCGATCAGATACCAGGCGCCTAGCGAGATGAGCGGCAGGACCACGGCCACCGGTCCCTTGGTCATCGTGCCAAGCGCGGTCGCGACGACCGCGATCCAAAACGCATGGCGATCTCCGTCGCGCAGCGCGAAGTAGCCCCACAACGTCGCGATCGCGATGAAACAGATCAGCATCGTGTCGAGGATCGCCAGGCGGGCGAGCACGATGTACTCGAGGCTCGTGCCCAGCGCCAAGCCGCTCACGATGCCGGCCGCTTCGCCGTACAAGCGGCGCCCGGCGAGATAGGTCGCGATCGCGCCGAAGACTCCGAACAGCGCGCTTGGCAGGCGCACGGCGAACTCGTTGAGGCCGAACGCGAACACCGCGGCGCCCGCCGTCCACATCCACAGCGGCGGGTGGATGTACCACGGCGCGAAATTGTAATGCATCGAGAGCCAGTCGCCGGTCAGGAACATCTCTTTGACGACTTCGCCGTAGGTCGGTTCGCTGTTATCCCACAGGCTGCCGTTCCCCAAGCCGAGGAAATACAACGCCGCCACCAACGTCAACGCGCCCGCGCGGATGCCTGCGATGGCTGGTGCCGCACCGCGCGGCTGCGACGTCATCATCTCCGCGACAGGTTGCGGCGCGCGCCGCCGTCTTCTCCTTTCCCGGTTCCGACGTGCCTCCCAAAGGAGGCCCTTTTTGGGCCCTTGAACCCGCACAAGCTCATGCCTACTGTTACGACGGTGCGCGTCGCCACACGTCCAAGCGCGCTCGCGCTCAAACAGGCACAGGCCGTGATGGACATGCTCGCCCGACAGCACGGCGAGCTCGCATTCGAAATCGTGAAGATCAGCACGCGTGGCGACGACGACCAAGACCGCTCGCTCTCGTCGATCGGCGGCGACGGCATATTCGTCAAAGAGCTCGAATCGGCGCTGCTCGGCAATCGCGCCGACATCGCCGTGCATTCGATGAAGGACTTGCCGACCGAGCTGCCTGCAGGCGTGCGCGCCGGCGTCGTGCCGATGCGTGAGGATGCGCGCGACGTGCTGATCTCGCGCGACAACCAGCACAAGACCATCTTCGGGCTGCCCAACAAAGCGATCGTCGGCACCAGCTCGCTGCGCCGCGCGGCGCAAGTGCACGCGATCAAGCCGCTCGTCGAGGTCAAAGAGCTGCGCGGCAACATCGACACCCGCATCAAGAAGATGCTCGACGGGCACTACGACGCCATCATACTCGCGCTCGCCGGGGTGCAACGTCTCGGGCTGCCGCCCGACGTGGGCGAGGGCTCGCCGATCCCGATCGATGAGATGGTCCCCGCCGTCGGCCAGGGCGCTCTGTTCGTGCAGTGCCGCGAAGCGGACACCGCGATGCAAGAGCTGATCGCGCCGCTCGGTGAGCCGCTCAGCTCGATGGGCGTCGCGATCGAGCGCGCCTTTCTCAAGCGGATGGGCGGCGGCTGCGCGGTGCCGGCGGGCGCGAACGCGAGCGTGTTCGGCGACCGCTGGCTGTTCCACGCCTTCGTCGGCAGCGTGGACGGGAAACACGCGATGCGGCGCGATGCGGAGGGCATCGCCCGCGATGAAGCCGATGCGACGGCGGCCGTCGAAGACATCGCCGATGAGATGCTCGAATCGGGAGCGCGCTGGGTGATCGCGCAGTACAAGAGATGAGGGACGCAATGCGCCGGATCGTGCCGACTCCCGCTCCGCAAACGGCGGGGCCCATTCCAGTGGAACGTCCGCGCCGGTTGCGGCGCAGCGCCGCGCTGCGCGGGCTCGTGGCAGAGCATGCGCTGCGCGTGGAAGATCTGGTCGAGCCGATGTTCGTCGTGCCTGGCAGCGGCGTGCGCACCGCGATCACGACGATGCCCGGCATCTACCATCAGTCGGTCGACCGGCTCGTCGAAGACGCGAAGGCCGCTCACGCGCTGGGCATCCCCGCCGTGATCCTGTTCGGCATCCCCGAGCACAAGGACAGCGCCGCTTCGGCGCTGGCCGATCCGCGCGGCCCGGTGCCGCTTGCGGCCGCCGCGCTCAAACGCGCGCTGCCCGATCTGGTCGTCATCGCGGATCTGTGCGCGTGCGAGTACACGGATCACGGACATTGCGGGCTGCTCGACGCCGCGGGCGACATCGACAACGACAGCACGCTGGCGCTGCTCGCGACCGGAGCGCTCGCGTATGCGCATGCCGGTATCGACGTCGTCGCGCCGTCGGACATGATGGACGGCCGGGTGCGGGCGATCCGCCACGCGCTTGACACGGACGGCTTCACCGGCACGGCGATCCTATCGTACGCCGTCAAGTACGCGTCCGCGTTCTACGGACCGTTCCGCGAGGCGGCGTGCTCGACGCCCGCGTTCGGCGATCGCCGCACGCATCAGATGGACCCGCCCAACGCGCGCGAGGCGGTGCGCGAGGCGCTGCTCGATGTGGCCGAAGGCGCCGATGCGGTCATGGTCAAGCCCGCGTTGAGCTATCTCGATGTCGTGCTGCGCGTTCGCGAAGCGGTCAACGTGCCGCTGGCCGTGTACAACACGAGCGCCGAGTACTCGATGATCAAAGCGGGCGCGGCCGCGGGCTGGTTGGACGAGGCGCGCGCGGTCGACGAGCTGCTCGTGTCGTGCAAACGCGCAGGCGCCGACTTCATCCTCACGTATTTCGCGCGCGCAGCCGCCGGGCGCATGGCCGCGCGCTGAAAGCCGGCCGGCCTTTGCGCGCGGACGCTCGCACCACCATCATCTTGCTCGCAGGCGGTCCAGCCACGCGCTTGCCCGGCAAACTCGCGCTTGACGTCGACGGCGAGCCGATGGTGGTCCGCTCGTACCGCCGCTTGACCGCGCTGCATTGGCCGTGCATCGTCTCCGCGCGGACCGCGCTCGCCCCCGCGCTTGCTGGCGCGCTGTGCGATGCTGAGGTCGCCCTCGACGAGATCGCCGACGGAGGGCCGCTCGCCGGCTTGTACAGCGCCGCGCGGTCGACGCGCACGCCGTTGTTCTTCGCCGCCGCCGCCGATCTGCCGAACATCTCGGTGGACTTCGCCCGTGCGCTGCTCGCCGCATATGACGCAGCTCCAGAACCGAAACCGTCTGCAGTATTGCCGACGTGGCCGGACGGCCATGTCGAGCCGCTCGCCGCGCTCTATGAGCGCGACGCCTTCGTGCGCGGCGCCGGCGCGGCGCTCGAAGCGGGCAAACGCAAAGTGACCGCGGCGCTCGACGGTGTGCGCGTGCTCGCGTATCGCGTGGAGGCGAAGGACGCTTCGATCTTGCTCAACGTGAACACGCCGGCGGATTTCGAGACGCTGCGGCGGACGGGCGCAGCATCATGAATGTCAAACGCTCGCAGGCGCTCTACGAAGCCGCGTCGCGCGTCATCCCCGGCGGCGTCAACTCGCCGGTGCGCGCGTTCCGCTCGGTCGGCGGCACGCCGCTGTTCATCGCCCGCGGCGAGGGCTCGCGCATCTTCGATGCCGACGGCCACGAGTTCATCGACTACGTCGGCTCGTGGGGCCCGCTGATCTTCGGCCATGCGTTTCCGCCGGTCGTCGCGGCGATCGAACGTGCCGCGCGCATGGGCACGTCGTTCGGCGCGTCGACCGCGCTGGAGATCGAGCTGGCCGAGCTGATCGTCGAGGCGATGCCCTCGGTCGAGCAGGTGCGCTTCGTGAACTCAGGCACCGAGGCGTGCATGAGCGCGCTGCGCCTCGCGCGCGCGTTCACCAGACGCGACAAGATCGTCAAGTGCTCGGGCTGCTATCACGGCCACGCCGACAGCATGCTGGTGTCGGCGGGCTCGGGCGCGCTCACCCTGGGCGTGCCCGATTCGCCCGGCGTGCCGGCGGCGGTCGCGGCGGACACGATCGTCGTGCCCTATAACCATCCGATCGCGCTCGAGAAGGCGTTCGACGACGCCGAGGACATCGCGGCTGTGATCGTCGAGCCGGTCGCCGGCAACATGGGCGTGGTCGCGCCGTTGCCCGGTTTCTTGGGGGCCGCGCGCGATCTCACGACGCGCCACGGCGCGCTGCTGATCTTCGACGAGGTGATGACGGGTTTTCGCGTCGGCTACGGCGGCGCGCAGGCGCGCTACGACATCCAGCCGGATCTGACGTGCCTGGGCAAGATCATCGGCGGCGGCTTGCCGGTCGGCGCGTTCGGCGGCCGGGCGGACATCATGCAGCATCTCGCGCCGGCAGGCGACGTCTACCAAGCAGGGACGCTGTCGGGCAATCCGCTGGCGATGTCGGCGGGCATCGCACAGCTGCGCGCGCTCAAGGGCAGCGACGTCTACGACCGGCTCGAGAGCAGCGGCGTCGCGCTCGAGGCCGGCTTGACGCGCACGCTGAGCGAACGCGGCGTCGCGGCGCGCATCGCGCGCGTCGGATCGATGTGGACGCTGTTCTTCACCCGCGACCCGGTCGTCGATCTCGATAGTGCGAAACTCTCCGACACGGCCGCCTACGCGCGCTTCTTCCACGCTATGCTCGAACGCGGCATCTATCTGCCGCCGTCGCAATTCGAGGCCGCGTTCATCAGCTTGGCGCACAGCAAAGCCGACATCGAGCAGACGGTGGCCGCTGCGCGCGAGTCGCTCGATGCCGCGGCGGCCTAGACCCAAGAACTCGCAGGCGCTGTCGCTGCCGCGCCTGTTCCTGTACCATCGCGCGCTTGAAGACGCGTTGCGCGAGGGCACGTCGGTCGTCACCTCCGACGATCTCGCGGTCCGCGTCGGGCGCGACATCTCGTCGGCGCAGATCCGCAAGGACCTGTCGTACCTGGGCACGTTCGGGCGCCGCGGCCAAGGATACGACGTCGTGATGCTGGTGAGGAAACTCGCGCGCGTGCTCGGGCTGGACCGCGATTGGCGCATCGCGATCGTCGGCTTCGGCTATCTCGGCCATGCGCTCGCGACGTTCTTGGAGTATCGCGAAGAGAAATTCCACATCGCCGCCATCTTCGACGTCGCCAAGGCGCTGGTCGGCACGCGCTGGCACGGCGTGCGCATCAGCCACGTCGACGATCTCGAGAAGGTCCTGCCGGTGCTCGACTGCGGCATCGGCATCGTCACCGTGCCGGCGGCGGAAGCGCAGACGGTCGCCCAACGCCTCGTGCGCTGCGGGCTCGGGGCGATCCTCAACTTCGCACCGACGACGCTACGGCTGCCGCCGCGCATCGCCGTTCGCTCGATCGACTTGGCGTCGGAGCTGTCGATCCTCACCCACCATCTCGGAAGGATGTGACTGCATGGCAATGCCCCGAAAGGCGAGGCGCAGCGTCGACGTCGTGGCCACCGCGATCGTCGCCGGCATCATCGGCGGCGCCTTGCTCGAATTGTATCTCTTCATCTTCATGCATTACACGCTGCTCGGGCACTGGCAGTTCGTCGCCTCGACGCTTGTCGGACGCGATGCGGCGCGGAACTACACCTGGCTCGGCGGCCTCGTCCACTACGGCGTCAGCATCGGGTGGGCGCTGATCTACGTGCTGCTCGCGCAGCGCTGGTCCGCGCTGTGGCGCAACCCGTGGCTGTGGGGCGTGCTCTACGGCGTGGTCGTGATGATCTGCATGACGTCGATCCTGATCGTCAGGCACGCAGGGGGCGTGCCATCGGGCCTGATGCTGCTCAATAGCGTCACCTCGCACACGCTGTTCTTCGCCCTGCCGATCGCGCTGTACGCGAGCGCCGCCTTCCGTTACGCCTCGGGCGAGCGATAGGCCGCCGGTCTTCACCGCTTCTTCATAGCGGACTCCGACGCTCGCGCTACGCTGTCGGCTATGGTCTGCGGCGGCCTGCGCGAGGCGCCAGGGAAGCTCTTCATCGGACGAAAAGCGAGGGCATGTGCCGATCGTCGTCATCGGGTTAAGCCACAAGACCGCACCGGATGAGGTGCGCAACCGCCACGCGTTCCCGGCCGAGCGCATCGGCCAAGCGCTCGCCGCGCTGCGCGACTACAGCGCGGTGCGCGAAGCGGCTATCGTGTCCACCTGCAATCGCTTGGAGATCTACGCCGACGTCGCGGACTTCGAGGTCGGCGTCGAGCAGATCAAAGATTTTCTGACGACCTACCGCAGCATGCGGGTCGACGATTTCGACAAGTACCTGTACACGCTGCTGGGCGCGCAAGCGGTCGAGCAGTTGTTGCGCGTCGCCTGCGGTCTGGATTCGATGCTCGTCGGCGAGGAGCAGATCGTCGGCCAGGTCAAGGACGCGCTGACGGCGGCGCAGCGCTCGGGCTCGGCGGGAGCGCATCTCCACAAGCTGTTCCGCACCGCGCTGGAGGCCGGCAAACGCGCGCGCAGCGAGACGGGCATCGGACGCGACGTCGTGTCGCTTGGTGCCGCTGCGGTCGAGCTGGCGGCGCGCCACTGTTCCATCGCGGACGCGCGAGCCGTGGTCGTCGGCGCCGGCAAGATGGGGACGATCGTGGCTAAGCATCTGCACGCGCGCGGCGTCGCAGCGCTCACCATCGTCAATCGCACGCCCGCGCGCGCCGAACGGCTGGCGCGCTCCATCGGCGCCAGCGCCGCTGCTCCCGACGCGCTCGGCCGTCTCTTGTCGGACGCGGATCTTGCGATCACGGCGACCGGCGGCGGCGTGCACGTGATCACCGCCCCCATGGTGCGCGCGGCGATGGCCGCACGGCACAAGCCGCTCCTGCTCGTCGACATCGCGGTGCCATGCGACGTCGAACCCAGCGTCGCCGCGCTGCCCGGCGTGACGCTATACGAGATCGGCGATTTGCGCCAGGTTGTGGACGACACGCTCGACGAGCGCCGCGCCGAGATCCCCGCCGTCGAAACGATCGTGGCAGAACGCTCGCGCGGCTACATGCGCTGGTATCAATCGCGCGCCGCCGCGCCGCTCATCGCCACCCTGCGCACCAAAGCTGAGACGATCCGGCGCGCGGAGATCGACCGGCTGTTCTCACGCCTGCCCGAGCTCGATGAGCGGCAACGCCAATTGATCGCCGGCATGAGCGTCTCGATCCTCAACCGGCTGCTGCATGCGCCGGTGACGAAGCTGCGCGAGACCGCTGCGGAGGGCGAGCAGGTCTCGGACTCCGATCTTGCGGACCGGCTCGCGGACCTTGCCGGGCTGGGCGAGCAGCTCGAGGCGCAACTCGCCGACGCGCTGCGCCCGCCCGCGCCGCAGGCAAGCGACCGCTAGGCCTCTTCGATGGAGCGCCCGCTCGCGGGCATCCGCGTCATGGTCACACGCCCGGCGCTCGCATCCGACGAGCTCGCCGCGCTGTTGCGCGCCGAAGGCGCGATCGTCGATTGCGCGCCGCTCGTCGAGATCGGCCCGCCGCCTGACGAACGCGCACTGCAAGCCGCGGTCGACGACGCCGACGACGCGGACTGGATCGTCTTCACCAGCATCAATGGCGTTGACGCATTTGCGAGCCGCCGCCGCGCGCCGCTTGCGGCCGCGATCCGCATCGCCGCCGTCGGCGCGGCGACGGCGCGCGCCGTGAACGCATCCTTGGATCGCGAGCCGGACGTCGTACCCGCACGCTTCGAGGCGCAAGCGCTGGCCGATGCGATCGCCGCCCGGGCCAGCAAAGGGGCGCTCGTCGCGGTCTTCGCTGCGCAAAACGCCCGGCCGGCACTTCGCCGCCGGCTGCTCGACGCCGGCGCGCGCGTGCAGGTCACCGAGGCGTATTCGACGCGCGAGGCGCCGCCCGCCGACATCGTGCGGCGCGTCTCGGACGCCGACATCATCGTGCTCACTTCGGGTTCGGGCGCGCGCTCGCTCGTGGCCGGGCTCGCCGGAAAAGCGGGCCGCGCCCTGTCCGCCACGGCGCTCGTCTGCATCGGCCCCGTCACCGCGCGCGAGGCTCGCAGGCTGGGCCTCGACGTGGCCGCCATCGCGCACGACGCGACGGCACAAGGGCTTGCGGCCGCCGTCGCGCGCGCAGCCCACGCACGCCGGCGCTGACAAACTCGACTGAGAGCGAACATACGTGCGCATCGCCGATGTGTCGGCGGTGCAGTCGAACGCACGCCCGATGGCAAATACCATTCCTCCGCGCGACGCACATCACGCTCGTCAGTTCGAGGAGCCTCCTTCATGGCCGTTGACGCCCAGCCGATCGCCGCACCGCCGAACGCATTCGATGAACTCATCCGCGCCGTCGGCGACCGGCGCGAACAACCGCGACCGTGGCTCGACGCCGCGACGTATCCGTGGGCGGAGGAAGATTTCTCGTCGCGCTACGTGCGGCGCGCCAATTACCAAGCGCTGTACGGCATGCAAGAGACGGGCGACGAAGTCGAGGAGATCATCAACGCGTTGCGGCCGCCCGCCAAAGCGCGGCTGCTCGACCTGTGCGCCGGCAACGGACGCCACGCCATCGCGATGGCGCTGCGCGGGTATAAGATGACCGGCATCGACCTCGGTCCGGGCGCGGTCTCGCTCGCGCGCGACACGGCGCGCAATCTCGGCCTGGGCATCGACTTCCGCCAGCTCGACGTCTTGCACATCTCGTTCGAGGAGACGTTCGACGGCGCATACCTGACCTGCGCGGGCGTCTCCGACTTCAGCCCGGCCGATGCGCGCGTCATCTTGCAGCTCACCGAGCGCGCGCTCGTCCCTGGCGGCCTGTTCGTCGGCGAGTACTGCGAGCCGGAGACGCAGCGTCGCGGCGAGGCGCGCGGCTGGCAGTTCGTGCAGGCCGACTCATCGCTGTTCCTCGACGTGCCGCACCTCCAGCTCGACGAGCGCTTCTACGACCCGGCCACGTCGGCCCAAGTCGAACGCGCTTACGTCGTGCCGACCGACGGACGCACGCGCGAATTCACGCGCTGCCGGCAGTACTACACGGAAGCGGGCATCCGCGATCTGCTCGAGTCGGCGCGCTTCGAAGTGGTCACGCTGGCGCCGGGCAGTGCACCCGGGCTGCGCAAGGTCGTCGGCAAGAAGTCCTAACGCGTCACCAGCGGGTTGGGATACGACGAGTTCAGATACTTGAACTCGCCGCCGCCGTACTGGTAGAAGTACAGGATCGGGTTGGCGACGTCGCCGCCGCGCACGAAGCTGTAGCTGCCCAGAATCGTCTGGAACGAGCCGATCTGCAATTGGCGCATGATCGCGAGTTTGTCGCCGCTGTGCGCCTGCTGGCTGGCGCCGATCGCGATCTGCGCCGCGACGTAGCCCATCAGCGCGAACGAGGTGACGCGCCCATAGTGCGCTTGGTATTCGCGCACGAACAGCGTGGCCGACGGCACGAATTGGATCGGCGGCACGCACGAGCTGACGATGAGCGATTCGGCGGCAGGGCCCGCCGCCTTGACGGCGCGGTCGTCGTACAGCGCTTGGGTGCCCAGCACCGGCGCCGTCACGCCGGCGGTGCGCAGGGCAGCCAGGACAGTGCCCATGTCGGCGCCGTTGCCGGTCAGGTAGACGACGTCCGGCGCGTACGCGACCACGTCGGCGACGACTGCCTTCACGTTCTTGAGATCCGCTTGGACGGAGAAATCCTTGGCGGCGAGCTGCTTGCCGGCCGACGCGTAGTCGACGAAGCCGCCGCCGGCATCGATGCCGTAGTCCGTCTGCTCGTATAGGACCGCGGCTTTCTTGGCGTGGAGGGTGCGTTCGGCATAGCGCGCGGCTTGCTGGCCTTCGACGATGTCGGTCGGGCACAGGCGGAAGACGTTTTCGTCGCCCGTGCGGGTGAGCTGCGCGAGCGGTGACGTGGGGATGATGAGCGGCATATCCTTTTCGTGGTAGATCGGCAGCGAGAGGAACGTCTCTTCCGCGCCGACGTGACCCACGACGACAGCCGTCTGCGGGTCCACCATCGAGAAGTCAGCCTGCTGCTGCGCCACGCCCGGATCGCCCTGGTCGTCGAACGAATGGAAGACGTAGCCGAAGTCGGCTAAGTTGCGCTTTTCGTTCCATAGATCGATCGCGAGGTTCATGCCGTTGGAGAGCTGCAGCCCGTAGGCTTTTTGGTCGCCGGAGAGCGGCGCGACGAGCGCGATGCCGACGACCTTGGCGTACGGCGGAAAATCCGCCAGCGCGGGTCCCTTGACGAGGCCTGCGGCGAAAGCGGCGAGAGCTGCGGCGGCGAGACGCCTGAGGAAGACGTGGCGCATCGGATCCTTTTCTATCACGAGGAGCCTGGCGGCAGCTGCGCGAGCACGAGCGATGCGAGCGTCGTCACCAGGAAGATGACCGAGAAGGTCATGTTGGCGTTGAAAACCGCCGCGTTGAGGGCGAATACGTCGCCGCTGCGGCGGTCGATGAGGAAGACTTCGTAGCCGACCAGCACGATTCCGGCGGCCAGCCCGAACCAGTACAGCGGATGGGCGTGCACCGCGAAGCCCAGCCAAGCGAGCAGCACGAGCATGATGCCGTGCAGCACGAGCGGCAAGCGGCGTCCTGTGTGCGTGCCGAAGCGAGCGGGGATCGAGCGGATGCCCTCGCGCACGTCGAAATCATAATCCATCAGCGCGTACAAGATGTCGAAGCCCGCGACCCAGAGCGTCACCGCCAAGAACAGGATCAAGGCCTGCCACTCGAACCGGCCGGTGACGGCCAACCAGGCGCCCAGCGGCGCGAGCGCGTCAACCGCGCCGAGCAAGAAATGCACGCCCCACGAGAAGCGCTTGACCAGCGGATAGGCGACCAGCGCCAGCGCGCCCAGCGGCACGAGCGACAGGCACAGCGGATTGAGCTGCCATGCGGCGAGCGTGAGCAGGGCGACGCCGATGACCGTCGCCCAGATCATCGTGGCCGGGCGCAGCTCGCCGGTCGCCAGCGGGCGAGCGGCCGTGCGCGGGTTGCGCGCGTCGATGCGCGCGTCGAGCAGGCGATTCGCGGCCATCGCCGCGGTGCGCGCGCCCAACACGGCCAGCGTGATCCACGCCAGCGTGCGCAGTGACGGTATGCCGCCTTGCGCCAAAAGCGCGCCGGCATACGCGAAGGGCAGCGCGAACAGCGTGTGTTCGGGTTTGATGTCGCGCACGAAGGCGCGCAGCCTGTTCATGTGCGCGGCTCCGGTGCGGACAGGCCATACTCGGCCCAGCGTCGCGTGACGAGCGCTTTCACATCGTCCGACATGATGATGTCGGGCGGCCACTGCCGCATGTAGCCTTCGTCAGCGCCTTTGCGGGTGGCGTCGATGCCGAGCTTCGTGCCAAGCGACGGCAGCGGCGCGGCGTGATCGAGCGCGTCCACGGGACCGGGCGCGAAGACCAGATCGCGACCGGCATCGACGTTGTTGAGGGTCACCCAGGCGACGTCGCGGACGTTCTGCACGTCGACGTCGGCGTCGACGACGATGACGTTGCGCGTCAACATCATCATGTGGCCCAACCCCCACAGCGCGTACATCACCTTCTTGGCCTGGCCGGGATAGCGCTTGCGGATCGACACGATCACGAGGTTTTGGAAGCCGCCCTCGACCGGCAGATTGTAGTCGACGACCTCGGGCAGCATCTGTTTGAGAATCGGTAAGAATAGCCGCTCCGTCGCCTTGCCCAGCCACGCATCCTCCATCGGCGGCTTGCCGACGATCGTGGTCACATAGATGGGATCGCGCCGGCGGGTCATGCAGGTGACATGGAAGACCGGATAGTCCTCGGCGAGCGAATACACGCCGGTGTGGTCGCCGAAGGGACCTTCGCGGCGCAATTCGTCGTTGTCGACGTAGCCTTCGAGCACGAAGTCGGCATCGGCCGGCACGCGCAGATCGACGGTCTTGCAGGCGACCATCGGCACCGCCCGGCCGCGCAAGAAACCGGCGAGCAGCATCTCGTCCAGGCCTGACGGCAGCGGAGCGCTCGCCGCGTACGTCAACGCGGGGTCACCGCCGAGCGCGACCGCGACCGGCATGCGCCGGCCCGGCCCGGCCGCATCTTGATGTTCGCGCCCGTGTTTGTGGCGCTGCCAGTGCATGCCGGTGGTGCGGGCGTCGTACACCTGCATGCGATACATCCCGACGTTCTGCTCGCCGGTCTGCTCGTTCTTCGTGAAGACGAGCGGCAGCGTGATGTACGGACCGCCGTCCATCGGCCAGCACGTCAGCACCGGCAGCTCGCGCAGGTCTACCTCCTCGTCCTGCGCGACGACCTCTTGGCAAGCGCCCGAGCGCACCGTCTTGGGCGCGATACCCAGCAGCTCGCGCGCCTCGAAGAGTTTGGAGAGCGCCCCGGACGAACCACCGGGCTTGACGAGCTCGAGCAGCTTGCCGACTTTCGCGCCCAATTCGTCCAGCGTGCCGACGCCGAGCGCGCGCGCCATGCGTGCCGGCGACCCGAAGGCGTTGATCAGCAGCGGAAAGCGCGATCCCTTGACGTCGGAGAACAACAGCGCCGGACCGCCATCGTCTCGCTTCATACAGCGGTCCGCGATCTCGGTGATCTCGAGGTGCGGATCGACCTGGGCCTGGATCTCGCGCAGCTCGCCCGCGGCGCGCAGGGCGTCGACGAACGATCGAAGGGTGTCGAACACAGCACCGCTTGTTCTTATCACGCACCGCGAAACACTTCGGCCGCGACGAAACGCTTCGCGATAGGTCGCAGTGCAAGCGCATAAGGATGTCGTCCGGAGGCCTCCCTTATTCGTCTAAGAGCTGAACCGGTATGACAGCGTTTTGGACCGCAATATGGGACACAGATATGCCTTGGGAAACTGTCTTGCAATTTACTGTCAGCCGGGTTATGATTAGCCGGTAAACAGTACGGTGGCCTACAAAACAACCGTGCGTACCCATTTCAATCAGGGGCCTAGACCAGATGCTTCAAGTAAAACTAACCGACCTCGGCAATGAGACCGCAGCGCGCGTCGCTTTGGTCGGCGACCTCGACGACGCGGGCGGCAAGCTCGCGCGCCGGCAATTGGCGCGCGCCGTCCAGGGTGGGCGGATCAATCTCACCATCGACCTCGATAAGGTGGGCGCGCTCAACTCGGGCGGCCTCGCGGCGCTGATCGCCACGCTGCGCCTCGCCCGCAACCGCGGCGGCGACGTCCGCGTCCAAGCTTCGCAGCCGCACATCCGGCGCGTCATGGAGCTCACCGGTTTGTCCCGTGTGTTCCAGCTGGCGTCAGCCCCCGCGATGGCGAGTGCATCGGCAGCCTAAGCGGGATCTCCACGCGTGCGGGAAGCGGCCTCCAATGACCGCTTCCCTTCGTTTTTTCCGGGCAAATTAGGAATCATGACAGTCAGAGCGAAACGACACCGGTCTGTGAACGCTATCATCAGAATGGCGGCCAGCGCGACGGCCGCGACGCTCATCGCGCTCGCGATCGCGGGGGTTTCACCGTCGCGCGCCGCTGCGGCGCCAACGCCGACCCCGACTCCGTCGCCCAGCGCGTCGCTCCTGCCCCTGGGCCTGCAAGACGCGATCTCGATGGCGCTGGCCAACAATTTGACCTATCAAGCCGCCGCACAAGACGTCAAGATCGCACAGGCCCAGCTCATCCAAGCGCGCGGCAACGCGTTTCCGTCGGTCTCCGCCGGCTATTCCTACGTGCACACGCAGGATCCGGCGTTTTTCTTCATCCCCGTGCCGCAGCCGAGCGGCCCGCCGGTGCTGCAGAAGAGCCTGTTCTCAGCCACCAACACGAACAACGTCAATGCGACGCTGCAGTACGCGATCTACACCGGCGGCGCGGTGCAGGCCGCGATCGGAGCGGCTGCGGCCAACTACTCCGGCGCGCAGAGCGAATACGCCGCGGCGCGCGACGACGTCATCACGCAGACGACGGACGCCTACTTCGCGCTCGCGCTGGCGCAGCGCAACGCGACGATCAGCGACGAAGCGGTGGTGCTCGGCCAGCAGAACCTGACGACGTCGCAGCAGCTGTTCGCCGCAGGAACGGCGGCCAAGGCGGACGTGCTGCGCCAAGAGGTCGCGCTGGCAAACGCGCAAGTCGCAGCGGTGCGCGCCCACAACTCGGCCGACCTCGCCAATGCGACGCTCGCCAACGTCTTGAACATCGATCTGGGCAGCAGCATCAACCCGACGCAAAAGCTCGAGATCAACCCGCCTGCGTACAAGCTCGCAGACCTGCTGCATGACGGCCAGACGCGCCGCCCAGAGATCGCAGCCGCGATCGACGCGGTCACCATCGCCGAACGTTCGGTGCAGGAGGCGCGCTCGGGAGCCCTCCCGATCGTCTCGCTCGGCATCTCCGAGGCTTCGAGCAAGCCAAACTTCATCAACGTGCCGCAGCCGCAGCTTTCCGAGACGCTCGCCGCCACCTGGAAGCTGTTCGACGGCGGCCTCACGCACGGCAAAGTCGCGCAGGCCAACGCCGACGTGGACAAGGCGAAGATCAACCTTCAGGAGCTGCGTAACAACGTGGATCTGCAGGTGCGCCAGGCGTATTTCAACTACGTCGCCGCGCAAGCCGCGGTCGGCGCAGCCAACTCCGGCCAGGTCTCAGCGGCCGAAAGCCTGCGTGTGACGCAGCTGCGCTATCGTTCCGGTGTGGGAACCGCGCTCGATCTCACCGATTCGCTGCTCGCCTTCGCGCAGACGCAGGTGCAATACGCGACCGCGCTGGCCGATCAGAGCACCGCGTTGGTCGAGCTGCAGCGAGCCGCAGGCCTGCTCTAGGAAGCGACCGGGGTTAGGGCACCGACAGCGATCGCGTCAGCTGGACGCCGACCGGCGATCCCGCGGGCACGTGGAAGTCCGACTTGTTGTTGGAGCTGAGCAGAAAGCCGGTGGCCGCGCCGACCGCGCCGCCTGCGCTCCCGCCGAACAGCGCTTTGCCCGCCCAGTTGCCCAAGAACATGCCGCCGGCCGTGCCGAGCAGCACGCGGCCCCTCTTATCCTTCTGCGGATCGAGGTGGTTGACGACTGCGCCCAGAGATTCGGACGAGCCGTTCGAGAATCTGATCTTGTCCAAGATGATGGACAGTTGCGGATTCGTGCCGCGCCCGCCGGGAACGACGCTGCCGACGTGACCGTAGACGGTCGCGCCTGCAAGCGCTGAGATCCCGTTCGGGTACGGTCCGACTACCGTGATCGAGACCGGCTGGCCCGCGTACGAGCTTTTCGTGTCGAGCGCGACGTTGAGACTGCCGTTGAGCCCGGAGCCCGACGGCACCGTCTGGCTCGCGAGCGCAGCCATCGGGCCTGCGAGCGCGAGAGCGACCAACGCCGCCACAACTCCGCTCGATCTGTATGGCAGCATTGGTCTTCCCTCCCGAAGGATCTAGTGCTTGGCCGTTTCTGCCGCGTGTTTGCGCGTCAGGTTGATGCGGCCCTTTTCGTCGATCTCGCGCACCTGGACCACGACCTCGTCGCCGATGTTGACTTCATCTTCGACGCGATTGACGCGATGCGGCGCGAGCTGCGAGATGTGCACCAGGCCTTCTTTGCCCGGCAATATCTGCACGAAGGCGCCGAAGTTCATGATGCGCTTGACCACGCCGGTGTAGACCTCGCCGATCTCGACGTCCTTGACGATGTCCTCGACCATGCGGCGCGCTTTCTCCGCCGACGCCGCATCCGGCGAGGCGAGGAACACGCGGCCGTCGTCTTCGATGTCGATCTTGGCGCCGGTCTCGGCGACGATCTTGTTGATGATCTTGCCGCCGGGGCCGATCACGTCTTTGATCTTGTCGGGATGGATCTCGAGCACGATCATGCGCGGCGCGTACTTGGACAGTCCGCGGCGAGGTGTCGCGATCGCCTCCTTGAGCTTGCCGATGATGAACAGCCGGCTCTCGTGCGCCTGCGCCATCGCCTTGCGCATGATGTCGATCGTGACGCCCTGCACCTTGATGTCCATCTGCATGGCGGTGATGCCGTCGACGGTGCCGGCGACCTTGAAGTCCATCTCGCCCAGCGCATCTTCAAGACCTTGGATGTCGGTGAGGATGCCGGGGCGGCCGTCCTTGAGGATGAGTCCCATGGCGACGCCGCCGACGTGCTTGGCAAGCGGCACGCCCGCGTCCATCAGCGCCAGCGTGCTCGCGCACACCGAGCCCATCGACGACGAGCCGTTGCTCTCAAGCGTTTCTGAGACCAGGCGCAGCGTGTACGGGAAGGCCTCAGGCGGAGGCAGCATCGGCGCGATCGAGCGCTCAGCGAGGCTGCCGTGCCCGATCTCGCGCCGGCCGGGTCCGCGCATCGGGCGCGTCTCGCCGACCGAGTACGGCGGGAAGTTGTAGTGGTGCATGAAGCGCTTGAACGACATCGGCGCAAGACCGTCGATGCGCTGCTCGTCCGAGAGCGATCCCAACGTCGCGGCGGTGAAGATCTGGGTCTCGCCGCGCGTGAACAGCCCCGATCCGTGCGTGCGCGGCACGACGCTGGTGCGACAGCTGATCGGGCGCACTTCGTCGAGCTTGCGGCCGTCGGGGCGCAGGCCCTCGTCGACGACCATCGTGCGCAGTTCGTCCTCTTCGCGCGCTTTCACGCACTTGTCGAAGTCGCGGTTCTTCGGATCCTCGAGCATCGGCCGGACGTGCGGCTCGAGCTTATGACCCGCGACGCGCGCCAGCGCTTCGGCGCGGGTGATCGCGTCGAACGCGCGGCTGCGTTCTTGTTTGCTGGTGATGCGCATCGCGCGCGCGATATCGGCGCCGAACACGCTGTCGACGAACTGGTGCATTTCGGCCGAGGGAAGGAACACGGGGAACTCGCGCTTGGGCTTGCCCGCTTTTGCGGCGAGCTGGCGCACGATGCCGAGGATCTCGACGACGCGCGCGTGCCCGAACTCGACTGCGCCGAGGAACGTCTCTTCCGAGACCTCCTTGCCGCTGCCCTCGACCATCATGACGGCGTTGACCGTGCCGGCGACGATGACGTCGACGATGCTCTTCTCAAGCTGCGCGGGCGTCGGATTGACGACGTACTCGCCGTCGACCATGCCGACGCGCACGCCCGCCACCGGCTGCTCGAACGGGATGTCCGAAACCGCAAGCGCGGCACCGGCCGCGACGAGCGCGACGACGTCGGGATCCACTTCCGGATCCACGGACAGCGTGGTGATGATGATGTGGATGTCGTTGCGGAAACCGTCGGGGAACAGCGGGCGGATCGGCCGATCGATCAGGCGCGCGGTGAGCGTCGCCTTCTCTGAGGGCCGGCCTTCGCGCTTGATGAAACCGCCCGGGATCTTGCCGGCGGCATACATGCGCTCTTCGTAATCGACCGTGAGGGGGAAGAATTCGATACCCTCGCGGGGGTTGGGGCTTGCGGTGACGGCTGCGAGCACGCAGGTGTCTCCGTACCGCACAAATGCGGAGCCGCTGGCCTGGCGCGCGAGCTCACCGGTTTCGATGGTAAGCGTGCGCCCGCCCAGCTCCATGCTGACGGACTCTGGCAAAGGGAACTCCTTTTAGTTTGCCCGCGCTCACAGGCGCGAGCGTTGTGTGAAACGCTTTTGATATGACGCTTTGCTATTTCTTAATGTTCGCCGGATATCCCTGGGCAGGGCATCCGAGCGGACCGAGGCCTGCGCTAGTGACGCAGGCCCAATTCGTTGACGATCTTGCGGTAGCGTTCCAGATCGGAGCCCTCGAGATAGCGCAGCAAGCGGCGCCGTTTGCCGACCTTCATGAGCAGGCCGCGCCGGCTGGCGTGGTCTTTCTTGTGCGTCTTGAGATGCTCGGTGAGGTCGTTGATCGATTCGGTCAAAAGGGCGATCTGGACTTCGGGCGACCCGGTATCGTTGTCTTTGCGCTTGTGCTTATCGATGACCGAGGTCTTATGTTCTTTTTTCAATGCCATGCTGTGATGGGCTCCTTGCACTCACATTCGCCCGCGGATCAGCTCTTGTCTTGGTCGCATTTCATCCGACCGCGCCGACACCGGGGTACAGCGCACAGGATACCATATCGCGCAAAGCCCCGTCAAACAAAGGCCTGAAGGAACGGGACGTCGCGGGTAACAATGCGCGCCTCATGAGACGAAGCGCGCTCATCGCGGTCCTGCTCGGCTTGCTTTTAGTCGCACCGGCGCACGCCCAACCGAGCAGCGGTCAAAACGGGTACTATCCGTATCCCAGCTATCCCAGCTATGCGCTGCTCCAGGCGTTGACGGCGGTCCAAAACCTTGGGGCCGGTGAAGTCGGCCAAGTGCAAGCGTGGGTCCGCCAAGGCGGGTTCCAACCTCCCAATCCGGTCTTCACCAACGTCGATCAAGTCGAGGCGCAGATCGCAGCGATGTCGCCGCCCGATCGCAATGCGATCGCCACGTGGCTCAACGGCGGCGGCCGCGGCGCGCTCTACGCGCGCAACGTCACCGACGCTCAGATCGGTCCGTGCAAATTCCCGATCGATCCGCCGAGCTGCTCGTCGGGATCGCCATCCGGCCCGACGCCGAGCCCCGACTGGCGCAACATCCCGTTCGCGCTGGCACCGGGCGCCAATGACGCGAGCGGCATCGCCATCGACGGCGGATTCTCCGTCGTGAAGAACGACGGCACGGGTGAGGTGCACTGTCTGACGTTCCGCAACACCGCGCAGAGGACGGCCGTGAACGTCACCTTCGTCTATCAGATCTACGGCACGTCGGACAATCTGCTCAACAACGGCGTCAACATGCGCTCGGGCACGTTCTCGTCGGGCATCACGATCGCCGGACCGGCGGCGTTCTCCGACTATCAGACGCTGCGCGGCGGCGTCGGCAATAAAGATGCGTTGCAGAACTGCTGGTCGCAGACCTCAGGGCTCGCGAGCATCGCGTTCTTGCAGGCGAATTACATGACGATCCAGGTCAACGCCGTCAAGTACGACGACGGAACGTCGTGGCCGGCGGCGCATCAGTGATGCGTCACGACAAGCACGGGCACGGCGGCGCTTCGTAGCACTCCCTCGGCGGTGCTGCCAAGGAACGCATGCGCGATGCCGCTGCGCCCGTGCGTGCCCATGACGATCAGATCCACTGCCTCGGCTCTGGCTTGCGCCACGATGAATGGCACGGCGTCATCTTCTGCGCTCATGCCGGTGGCCGCGACGCCCGCGTCCTTTGCGACCGTCATGGCGGCCTCGAGAAGTGCCGCCACGCGTTGGCTCGCTTGCGCCACCGCCGGGCCGGTGTCGATCGCCGGCTGCTCGGCGGCGTGAAGGAGCGCGACGGTCTCGAGCGCATGGCAGAAGACGATGCTGGCGCGCTGGTCCTTCGCGACGGAGACGGCCAGGCGCACGGCGGCGCGCGACGGCTCCGAACCGTCGATAGGCACCAATAGTTTGGCGAAGATCATGTCCTCCCCGACTTCGCGCCAAAAAAAAGAAGCCCCGCGCCATGTGGCTTGCGGGGTCCCGTGTAGCGGTCGAATTTATTCGACCGACGACTAGTTACGCGGTAGCAGGAGCACCTGGCCAGGGCGGATGCGATCGCCGGCCTTGAGGTGGTTGAGGCTCATGACGTTGTAGGCCAGCTCGTTGACGTCGCTGCCGCTGGAGGCCCGCTTGGCCACCAGGCTCCAAACCGTATCGCCGTGGCCGACCACCACCTTGTCGTAGTGCGCCGGGCTCGACGTATAGACCTGAGACGCCCACACCACCGGCAGGGCGAACACCAGAACGAGGGAGAGAAGTTGTATGAAGGGAACGAGCGTGACCCGCGTCTTGCGGCGATAAGTATGCATCAGAGCTGTCCTCCGAGCCAGCTTGGCTCGAACATATGTTCTAGTGCCATATTACCGCCCTGCGAAGTATAGTGTCAAGGTTTTTTCGAACAAACGTTTGCATTCGCGCCGCGGGGTATGCTAGAATCCGGTTACCGTCGTTCGGGTGAGCCTTCGACGGATGTCTTTGTCGCCTATTGTCCCGCAAGGCGGCTGATCAGGGAAAGGGCTTCTCGTGGATCGCAAGACGACACCGCGTCAACAGGCCATCCTGGACGTCATCAAAGAGTTCCAGCGCGAGCACGGCTACCCGCCGTCGGTCCGGGAGATCGGCGAGCGCGTCGGCCTCTCCAGCAGCTCCACCGTCCAAAGCCACCTGCGGACGCTGCAGCGCAAAGGCCTCATCCACCGCGACGCCACCAAGCCGCGCGCGCTGGTCACCGGCAGCGAGGTGTCGCGCGACGTCGTGACCTTGCCGCTCGTCGGCCGCATCGCCGCCGGCCCGGTCGCCACCGCGAACCAAGACGTCGAAACCGAGATCGTGCTGCCTTCCAACCTTGCCGCCAAGTCTGGTTCGTTCATGTTGCGCGTCAAGGGCGACTCGATGGTGGACGCGGCGATTCTCGACGGCGATCTCATCGTGGTTCAGCCGCAACAGGTCGCGGACAACGGCGACATCGTGGTCGCGATGGTCGAAGGTCCCGGCACCGAGGGCGAAGCCACCGTCAAGACATTCTATAAGGAAGCGAATCGCGTCAGGCTTCAGCCGGCCAACAAATACATGGAGCCGATCTACTCGGACAACGTCCAGGTCATCGGCAAGGTCTCGGCGGTCATCCGCAAGCTGTAAATCGGTCGCCGGTCGTCGGTCGAATAAATTCGACCGCTGCATAGCTGTCGTAAACGGTGGTCTGCCTCACAAGGCAGGCCATCTCGCATTTGTACGGTGAAAGACAGACCGCATGAAGCCCAGGATCGCGATCGCGGTCAGCGCGTCTGAGGTCGACGCGCCCGACGCACGGGCCAAGTATCGCTTTGCGATCGAGCAAGCCGGGGGCCAGCCCGAGCTTGTCGCCCCGCCGCATTTCATCGCCTCGGTGCCCGATCTCATCGAGCGCTTTGACGGCGTGCTGCTGCCCGGCGGTGCGGATGTCGCGCCGGCGCTCTACGGCAGCCGCGAACATCCGTCCGTCCAGCCGGCGCCCGAAGGCACCGATGAGTTCCAACTCGAGGTGGCGCGCGCGGCCAAACGCGCGGGCATCCCGCTGTTTGGCATCTGTCGCGGCATGCAGGTCATGAACGTCGCCTTCGGCGGCACGCTGTACGAAGACATCGACGACCAATACGCGGCGCCGAACAGCTTGCGGCTGCGCCATAGCCAAACCCCCGATCACGCGCGTGACGAGACGACACATGTGGTCGAGATCGTCGCCGGATCAGCGCTGGCGGAGCTGGTCGGCACGACCACGATGGCCACCAATTCGCTGCACCATCAAGCGGTGCGCCGCGTTCCCGCCGGCTTGCGTGCGGTCGCGGCCACGCGCGACGGCATCGTCGAAGCGGTCGAAGCGACCGATGCGCGGGCGATGTGCATCGGCGTCCAATGGCACCCTGAAGAGCTCGTGCGGCGCGACGAGCCGAGCCGCGCCCTGTTTCGAGGCTTTATCGCGGGGGCCGCACAGCGGGCGGCGCGCCGGGCCGAGCGCGCATCGTAACGGGCCGCGGCAGGTGAAGACCTCCGCGCTGCGCGGACTCGACGCCGCCATCGCCGCGCTTGAAGCGCGCATGCTACCGCGCCTGCAGCGCGCGGCGGACGAGCCGCACTTCGCGGCGGTGCGTGCCGCCATCCAGCCGGCGTTTTGGGTCATGGCAGCGGCCACGATCGGGGCCTACTTCTGGATACCGCCGCACCCGATGCAGTGGCACGAGGCCGAACTCTTCGCGCGCTTTCTCGATGCCTATCATATCGGCTTCGGCGCGATGGGCGTCGCGCTCGCGTTGCTGCTGGCCAACAACTTGGCGCTGCGCTTTCGATACGACCGCATCCCGGCCGTCATCCTCACCGCCCTTGCGTTCGTGCTGTCGCTGCCCCGGCCGGTGCCCCTCTCGCCCATCGTGCTGCTGGGCACGCTGTCCGCCAGCAGCCTCTTCCTGGCGATCATCGTGGCCAGTATCAGCGGCGAAGTGATGCGTTTGATCTATCGTGCGGTGACCAGCCGTCCGATCGCGGCGGCGCTCTCCGGCTTGGTGGTCGTCGCGATCTTCGCCGGCATCGCCGTTGTGCTGGCGCCGTCGCACCAGAGCATGGCAGACGTGCTCTTGGCGTCGGTGAAGCCGCTCATCGGAGTCGGGGACACGCTGCCGGCCCTGTTGCTCGTCGTGTTCTTGCAGGTGCTGCTGTGGACCGCGGGCGTGCACGGTCCGGGCTTTCTCGCCGCGTTGACAACGCCGGTCTTTCTCGGCGCGATCGACGCCAACAGCCAAGCCGTGCTCCATCACCAAGCGCCGCCGCACATCGTGACGATCACGCTGTTCCTGTTCTTTTTCCCGGGCGGCTCCGGCGCGACGCTGTCGCTCAACCTGCTGATGCTGTTCTCGCGCATCCCTCGCATCCGCAGGCTGGGATTCGCATCGCTCCTGCCGAGCATGATCAACGTCAACGAGCCGCTCATCTTCGGATTGCCGCTGGTGATGAACCCCAGCCTGACCATCCCGTTCATCGGCGTACCGCTCATCCTGGCGACGGTGACCTATCTGGCGATGTACTTCGGGCTGGTCGCCAAGACGGTCGTCTTCCTGCCGAGCGCGATCCCGGCGCCCATCGGCGCCTGGCTCACGACCAGCGGCGACTGGCGCGCCGTCATCCTGGTGCTGGTGAACATCGCGATCTCGCTTTTGCTCTACGTACCGTTCTACCGCGCGTTCGAAGAGACGCTGCGCGCCAAGCCTGAAGAAGAAGCGCAGCTCGTCCAGGCCGCCGAGGCCATCCGCGAGCATGAGCTCGAGCTCGAGCGGCATCCGGAGAGCGCGCCGTGAGACGCGCGCTGGCCGAAGCGGCAGGCAGGCTCGACATCCCCGAGCCTATCATCGAAGCAGGAGAGGCTGCGCTCGACGACGTCGCAGGCGCATGGCGCGAGCGCGAAGCGCGCGGGCTGGCGGTCGGCGCTAAGGTCATCGCCGCGTTCATGCGCGCCGGCATCGACGATTCGCATCTGGCCGGCAGCACCGGATACGCGTACCACGATCGCGGCCGCGAGGCGTACGAAGCGCTGCTCGCCGACGTGTTGGACGCTCCGGCAGCGCTCGCGCGATTGCAGCTTGTCAGCGCGACGCACGCGATCATCGCGACGCTGCGCGCGCTGCTGCCGCGCGGCGGCACGTTGTGCTCGCTCACCGGCAGGCCGTATGACACGTTGCGTCTGGCGATCTCCGACCACCCAGAGGGATTGGAGCGTGCCGGCGGCGTCCAGTACCTTGAGGCGGCGTGGACGACAGGCGGCACGCCGCGCGCCGAAGACGTCGCCGACGCGTTGCGCCGCGCACCCGACGTCGCGTTTATCCAACGCTCGCGCGGCTACGCCGTGCGCCCGTCGCTTTCGGTCGCGCAGATCGGCGCGCTCGTCGAGCTGGTGCGCTCGCATGCGCCGGGCACGACCGTCGTCGTCGACAACTGCTATGGCGAACTGGTCGAGCTCGAAGAGCCGACCGCCGTGGGCGCCGACGTCATCATCGGTTCGTTGATCAAGAATCCGGGCGGCGGCGTCGCGACGACGGGGGCGTACGTAGCCGGACGCGCAGACATCGTCGAGCGAGTCGCAAACCACGTCTTTGCGCCGGGCCTCGGAGATGCGGTCGGCCCGACGCTGGATACCGCGCGCTGGTTTTTCGCCGGCCTGCACCGCGCTCCGCGCGCCGTCGTCGAGAGCCTCAAGACCCTCGATTTCGCGGCGGCGCTGTTCGCGCGGCTAGGCTTTGCCGTGGATCCGCTGCCGGGCGCGCCGCGGACCGACATCGTCCAAGCGATCCGGCTCGGCAATGCCGCGCGTCTGGAGGGCTTCGCGCGCGGCTTGCAGCGGATGCTGCCGGTCAACGCGCGTGCCACGCCGCAACCGGGAGCGGTGCCCGGGTATGCGGATCCGGTGATCATGGCGGGCGGCGCATTCATCTCGGGGTCGACCCTCGAGCTGTCGTGCGATGCGCCGCTGCGCGAACCGTATGAAGTCTATCTGCAGGGCGGCATCGACGCCTCGCACGGCGTCCTCGCGACCATGAGCGCGGCTGCGGGCGCGCTCGCATAAGAGGCCTTGCGCCACCACGAACGAGAATATGCCCGCATGACCGGTGACCTGCATAGGCGCCAATACGTCCGCGTTCCGGTGTCGCTGCCGGTCGAGTTCTCGCTCGAGGGCGACGCGACGGCGCGCTCTGGCTCAGTGTTGGATCTCGGCGCGGGCGGGATGCGTCTGGTGGCGCCGACCGACGTGCCGCCACGCGCGACGCTTGACATCAAGTTCCGTCTTCCCGGGCACGACAGCGCCATCCGCCTGCGCGGACGCGCAGTGCTAAGCGCGTTCTTGGGCGCCGAGAAGACCTTCCATCATGGGATCGCGTTCACGTCCATAGATCCAGAAGACCGGCGAGCGATCGCCGACTTCGTGGACGCCAACGTCCTACCGAAGACCTGATTCGCCTAAAAAGCCGTAGAAATAGTACTCGGTGCCGTCCGTCATGGTGAGGACGACGCGCGTCTCTTCATAGGAAGCCCGTGCCACGGACTTCCCAGGCATCGTGTCCAGGATGCCTTGCGCGAACACGCGCTCCGCTTCACGCAGAGCGTCCGCGTCTATGTCGACCAGCTCCGATTGCAGATTCTTCACGCCTGAGTTGTCCACTCCAAGATTGCTCCGGCTGTAGAGTCGGTGCCGGCTGCCGCCTGCTCTCTCGGCGGCGCCTTCATATATGTATCATCGGCCGTCCGCAGGGGGCACTTGAGCCGTCAAAGCGTCATATCTTCGGTGTGACGACCCAGGCGGCGCGCCTGTTCGGCGCGGGAGAGGCATGCCAAACCCTCGAAAAGCGGGCGCCGGCATGTACGCGATCGAGGCGATGAACGGTCCGCTCGACGGCCGCCAATGGCGATTCGAGCAGCGCATAAGTATCGGCAGAGATGCCGACGCGGTTCAGGCCGTCGTGCCCACGGACCGCACAATTTCACGTACCCATGCCGAAGTGTGCGCTGACGTCACGGGCTTGCGCCTCACCGATCTGGGCAGCAGCAACGGCACGTTCATCGACGGACGGGCGATCGACGCAGGCGTGATGATCTCGGCCGGGCAGCCGTTTGTGGTCGGGCGCACAATGCTGCGCGTCCTCGAATTACCAGACCCTCGCTGACCGCGTGCACACGGCCGCAAACGTAGCGGACCTGCGCCGGATGCGCCGCGGCATGCCCGCGCCGGTCGGATTCGTGCCGACGATGGGCGCGCTGCACGCCGGCCACGTCTCGCTCGTCGAGCGGGCGCGGCGCGAATGCGCATCGGTGATCGTATCCATTTTCGTCAATCCGCTCCAGTTCGGCCCCGCCGAGGATTTCGACCGCTATCCGCGCACGCCGGAACGAGACGGCGCCGTGCTGGACCGCGCCGGCACCGACCTCGTGTTCGCGCCGTCGCACGACGAGATGTATCCGCCGGGATCGCAGTTCACGGTGACGCCCGGCGCGCTGGCCGCGCGCTTGGAAGGCGAACGCCGGCCCGGCTTTTTCGGCGGCGTGGCGACCGTCGTCCTCAAGCTGTTCAACATCGTCGCGCCCGACGTCGCGTACTTCGGTCAAAAAGATGCGCAGCAGCTTGCGGTGGTGTCGCGCATGGTCCGCGATCTCGACCTGCCGGTGCGCATCACCGCCTGCGCGACGGTGCGCGAAGCCGACGGGCTGGCGCTGTCCTCGCGCAATGCGTATCTAGACGCCGGGCAGCGCGCTGCCGCGCCGCGGCTTTACGCCGCGCTGACGCAGGTCGCGCGATCGCTGGAAGCGGGCGAACGCGACGTCGAGCGCGCCGTGGCACAGGCGGAGGCGACGCTGCCGCCCTTGAAGATGGACTACCTGGCCGTCGTCGATCCGGCGGTCTTCGAGCCCTTGCGCACGGCGCCGCAAGACGCCGGTCTGCTCGTGGTCGGAGCGGCCTTCGCCGGCCCGACCCGCTTGATCGACAACATGGAAGTGCACACGCCCGCACGATGAGCCGAACACCTTCGAACGACCTTGCCGGCACCACGCTCCTCGTGGGCGTGTGCGGCGGTATCGCGGCCTACAAGTGCGCGGGCGTCGTCAGCGCGCTGCGCCAGGCGGGCGCCGACGTGCACGTCATCATGACGCAGTCCGCGACCAAGTTCGTCGCGCCGCTGACCTTCCAAGCGCTGTCGAACCACGACGTGCACACCGACATGTTCGCGCAGGACGCGAGCTGGGACATCGCCCACATCGGCTTGGTACGCAAGAGCGCCCTCATGCTCGTGCTCAACGCGACCGCCAACACCCTCGCGAAACTCGCGCACGGTGCGGCAGACAATCTGCTCACGACGGCCGTCCTCGCCACGCGCCGGCCGGTGCTTATCGCGCCTGCGATGAACACCGCGATGCTCGAAGCGGCACCGACGCAGGCGAACATCGCCGCTCTGCAGGCTCGCGGCATGGAGTTCATCGAGCCGGGCGCAGGATTCTTGGCGTGCGGCGAGGTCGGCAGCGGACGCTTGGCCGACGACGGTGAGATCATCGAAGCCGTGCGGCGCGTTCTTGCGCGCACCCGCCAGCTCGAGGGCCAGCGCGCGCTCATCACCGCCGGTCCAACGCGCGAGTTCGCCGATCCGGCGCGCTTCTTGTCCAATCCGTCGAGCGGTCGCATGGGGTATGCGCTCGCCGCCGAGGCGGCTGCGCGCGGCGCACGCGTGACGCTGGTCAGCGGTCCGACCGAGCTGCGCGAGCCGGCCGGTGTCGAGCTGATCCGCGTGACGAGCGCCCGCGAGATGCATAACGTCGTGCTCGAGCATCTGCCCGGAACGACGCTGTTCATCGGCGCCGCCGCCGTCGCCGATTTCCGCCCCGAATTCGTCGCCGCGCACAAAGCGAAGAAGGATGCCGCCGAAGCGGTGATCCGTTTGCAACGCAATCCGGATATCATCGCTGACGTCACTGCCGCGCGCCCGGCCGGCTGCATGGTCGTCGGCTTCGCCGCTGAGTCGGAGCGCCTCGAAGAGAACGCACGCGAGAAACTGGCGCGCAAGCATCTCGACCTCATCGTGGCCAACCGGATCGACGGTCCTGGCGGCGCGTTCGGCGCGGCCGACAGCGAAGCGACGATGCTGTGGGGTGCGGACGGGCGCGAGCGGTTGGCGCGCGCGCCGAAGGCCTCGCTCGCCGCCGCGATCCTCGACCGCATCGACGCGCTGCGGAGCGCGACCTGACGATGCTGCTCGCCGTGGAAGTCGGCAACACGAACATCAAGTTCGGGTTGTTCGAGCTCGATGGCGGCGCCTCGGGCACGCTCGTGCATAGCTGGCGGTCGGTCACCAACCGGCGCCAGACCGGCGACGACCTCGCGGGGCAGGTCGATTCGATGCTCCGGTTGCACAGCGTGAGCCGCTCATCCATCAAGCGCGTCGCCGTCGCCAGCGTCGTGCCGCCGCTGTATCGCGCGCTCTCCGAGATGGCGCAACGCTATTTCGGCGTGCGTCCGGAGTTCTTGTCGGCCGCGCGCCAGACGATCGTGCCGGTGAAGACGCGCCATGCGGCGGAGCTCGGCGCGGATCTCATCGGCGGAGCGATCGGCGCCGTCGCAAAATATGGCCCGCCGCTCATCGTGGTGCAGTTCGGCACCGCGACGACGTTCGCGGCCGTCTCAGGGCGCGGAGATTATCTGGGCACCGCGATCGCGCCGGGCATCGAGGTGTCGGTCGACGCGCTTATCGGTCGCGCCGCCAAGCTCATGGACGTGCCGCTCGTCAAACCGCCGACCGCCATCGGCACCGACACGCCGACCGCGCTTCAGTCCGGCGTCATCTTGGGTTTCGTCGGCCAGGTCGAATACTTGGTCGGCCAGATTGCGGCCGAGATGGGCGAGAAGCCCCACGTCGTCGCCACCGGCGGACTCGCGGATCTCATCGCGCCGCACAGTGCGGTATTCGACATCGTGGACGAGCGGCTCGTGCTCGACGGCCTCTACGTGTGGGCGTCCAAGACGCGCGCACGGACGCGCGTCTGAAATGGCGCAAGACCAGATCGTCATCGCCGGCTTCGCCGGCAGCTTGCGCGCCGGCTCGTACAACAGGCTGCTGCTGCGCAGCGCGGTCAAACTCGCGCCGGCCGACGGGCGGCTGGTCGAGATCGACATCAGCGAGATCCCGCTGTACAACACCGACAAGGAAGATCCGCCGCCGCCCGCGGTGGCGCGCATGCGCGACGCGATCCGCAGCGCCGATGCGCTGCTCATCGTGACGCCCGAATACAATTGGTCCATGTCCGGCGTGACCAAGAACGTGATCGATTGGGCGTCGCGGCCGCCCGACGATTCATGCTTGAACGACAAGCCGGTCGGACTCGCCGGCTGCTCGACCGGCTACTTCGGCACGGCGCGCGCCAAACTCGCGCTGCTGCCGGCGTTCGTGTTCAACGGCATGCACGTGCTCGATGACCCGATGGTGCACGTGGGGCGCGCGCAGACGAAGTTCGACGCGTCCGGCGAGCTGACCGATGACGAAGTCCGCACCGAGTTACGCGAATTGCTGGCCGGGCTCGCCGCGTTCGCCCGGCGCATGAGCAAGAAATGACCTCGAGGAAATCGCCATGAACGACCAGATCGATCCCGTCACATCCACCGCGTTGGATCTCAATCGCAAGGCGTTCATCGGTCTGTCGGCCGGTGCGGCGGCGGCCTCGTCCATCGCGACGGCGTTGGCCGCGGATGAAACGCTCGGCCAGCCGCATCCCCCGATCGTCTCCGAACGCGATCCCTCCATCAATACCGCGCGCGTGATGCTGCCGCGTTCTGATCAGCCGATCCCGGCATATGCGGCGTATCCCAAGAGCGCCACGCCCGCCACGCCGGGCGTCGTGGTCTGTCAAGCCATCTGGGGCGTGGACGCGCAGCTACGCGACACCGTGCGCCGCCTCGCCAAGTCGGGCTACGTCGCGATCGCACCCGAGCTGTACGGGCGCTTCCCGAACGTGCCGTCGGGAGATGGCGCCACCGACTATAAGCCGTTCTCCGATCTCGCAGCACAGCTGGTCGACGCGACAGTGGATGGCGACGTCGCCGCGGGCGCGACCTGGATCCGCCGGCGCGTCAACGCAGCCGAGCAGCAGCGCCCGCCGAAGGTCGGCGTCATGGGCTTTTGCATGGGCGGCAGCATCGCGCTGCGCGCCGCCGTCGACGACGCCACCTTCGACGCGGCCGTCATCTTCTACGGCAAGGTGCGCTGGGGTCAGAGCAACGACGGCCCGATCACCGACATGGCGCTCGCTTACACCGATAAGGTGCGCGTGCCCCTCATGGGCAACTACGGCGCGCGCGACACCGGCATCTTGCCCGACGACGTGCGCGCGATGGCGCAGCGTCTGACCATCCCCAACGACGTGAAGATCTACGACGAGGCCGGCCACGCGTTCTTCGACGATACGCGGCCTTCGTACGTCGCATCGGCCGCCAGCGACGCGTGGACGCGCACGCTCGCGTGGTTCGACAAGTACTTGAAGAGCTGAGCGGTTCGTGCCGATGGTGCCGCTCGGGCGCAAGACGCTCTTCGAGGACATGCCGCGCTTCCTGGTGGCGCAAGCCGGCGTGGCCTTCGCCGTCGGGCTGATCGCCATCGAAGCCGGGATCTATTTCGGGTTCCTGAAATCCGCGGTGCTCTCGATCCAAGAATCACATGCTGACGTCTGGGTCGCGGCGCGTGAAACTCCCTACTTCGAGCTCGCCTTTCCGATGAGGTACGACTCGCTTGCCAAGGTCCGAAGCGTGACGGGCGTCCGCGCGGCCGAGGCGCTGCTCATCAAGACCTCGGTCTGGCGCGGACCGATCCACAAGCTCGAGTACATCCGCGTGTTCGGCTTCGATCCGCACGGGCAGCTGTGGTCGCCGGGCGCCATTCCCGCGCAGACGCTCGACGAGCTGGGGGTTCCGGACACCGCGCTGGTCGACGCTGCCAAGGTCGACGCGCTCAATATCGATGGCGTCGGCGGGACCGGCAAGATCGGCCAGCACGACGTGCGCATCGTCGGATTGGTCCGCGGCACGCAGCCGATCATCTCGGCGACCTTCATCTATACATCGCTGGGCAACGCGACCGCGTACGCCGCTCCGCCGACGCCGTCACCGCAAGCGCTCGCTGCCCGCATACGTGCCGCGATGCCGCCCTCTCCCGACCCGGCGCTGCTCGCGCGCTACGTCGCCGTCGGGCTGATCCCAATGCCCAAGCCGGCGCCGGCCGCCACGCCAACACCGGCGCCGACGCCGACGCCCGATCCTGGGAAGCTTAGCCCCGCCGACGACATCAGCTACATCCTCGTGCGCGCGGCGCCGGGGGTGGATCTTGAGGCGTTGAAGGGACGTCTGACCAGCGCGGTGCCTGACACCCGAGCGTATACCCAAGCGGAGATGGCCCGACAGACCGATTCGTATTGGGTCGGGCGCACCGGCATCGGATTCATCCTCGGGCTGATCGCCGTGGTCGGTCTCGTCGTCGGCGTGACGGTCGCCGGACAGATCCTGTACACCTCGATCGTCGAGCACATCAAAGAGTACGGCACATTGCGGGCGATGGGTGCGCCGGATTCGCTGTTCTACGCGGTGGTCGCCGAACAGGCGCTGCTGATGGCGCTGCTCGGTTTCGTGCCCGGCATCGCGCTGAGCCTCGTCATCGCTGCGTGGTCTCAGGCGCATAAAGGCATTCTTATCCTCATCACCCCGACAAGCGCGTTGCTCACGCTGGCGGTGATCGCGGTCATGTGTGTCGCGTCGGGCATCTTCGCAGTGCAGCGGGCCTTGCGCGTCGATCCCGCGATAGTGTTCAAGGCATGAGCGATCCGGTCGCGGTCGCCGCGCGCGATCTGTACATGACCTACCACAACGGCGGATCGGACGTCCATGCGCTGCGCGGAGTGACGCTCGACGTCATGCCGGGCGAGTTCTTGCTGCTCATGGGTCCCTCGGGCTCGGGCAAGACGACGCTGGTGTCGATCCTTGGAGGGATCCTCACGCCGACGAAGGGCGCCGTCATGGCTTGCGGCTTCCAGCTCACCTCGTTGCGCTCGCGCGCGCTCGCGCGCTTCCGCCTCCTGCACGTCGGCTTCATCTTCCAAGGCTTCAATCTGTTCGGCGCGCTGACCGCGCGAGAAAACGTCGAGCTTGCGCTGGCGCTCAAGGGTGCGGGCAAAACGGACTCGCGTGCGCAGGCCCTGGCGTTGCTCGATGAAGTCGGCTTGGGCGACAAGTCGAATCGCAAACCGCATGATCTCTCGGCGGGCGAGAAGCAGCGCGTCGCGATCGCGCGCGCGCTGGCCGGTTCGCCGCCGCTCATCATGGCAGACGAACCGACCGCGTCGCTCGACGCGGAGAACGGCCGGCACGTCACGGAATTGCTGCGGGCGCTTACCAAGTCGCGCGGCGCGGCCGTCTTGACGGTGACGCACGACCCGCGCATCGTTCACTTCGCCGATCGCATCGTGCGCCTCGAAGACGGAGTGTTACAAGCCTAGGAGAGCGCGGGTTGCAGACGGTCGAGCAGCAGCGCGTTGAAGATCCGTGGGCGCTCGATCATCGGCACGTGGCCGCAGCGTTCGATGCGGAAGAACGACCCGCGCCGCGCGCTGGGCGCCAGATCGCGCTGCCAGGTCTCGCACGGGCTTATCTGATCGTACGCTCCCCAGATCATCAGCACCGCTGGATCGATGCGCGCGAGCGCGCTCGCATAATCGAAGCCGCTGCACTCTTTCATAAGGCGCATCGCGTTGACCGTCCGCCGCGTATCTCTGAAGAGCCGTATCATCGCCTCTATCTCCGCCTCGTCGACGTGGCGGCGGTCGTAGAAGATCTTGTCGACGAGGAACAGGCAGAACGCGCGCGTCGCCTTGCCCTGAAATCCGACGCCGAGCTGCGTGGTCGTGACAGAACCTGGCGCGCCTGAGAGCGCGAGCATGTCGACGCGCTTTGGGAATTTCAATGCGCAGTCGATCGCGATGCGCGAGCCGAACGAGCCGCCCACCATCACCGCCGACGCGATCCCGCAACGGTCCATGAGATCGATCACGCCGTGCGTGATCGGTTCGACCGAATCGTGCTCTCCGGCGAGCGGGTGCTCGAGCGTGAGGAACCCGTAGCCGTTTGCCGCCAGCGCCTGGAGCGTCGGCTCCCACATCCACCGGCCGGCGACCAGACCCGGCAACAGCACGACGTGCGGACGCGAACCGCTGGGCGGCCGGTAGACGAAATCCGTGTCGATCGAGAGCGCTCGCGCCACCTAGCGTTGTTCGAACCCTGCTCCCAAACGCCTTGCTCGTCCGAGCGTGTGTGACCTATGCGCGCTGCGGCGCGTCGAGCGCGAGCGCGACCATCATCTGGACGCCGGCAGGCAAGCAGGCCTCGTCGATCGCGAAGCGCGCGTTGTGGTGGGCGACGGCGGTGCTCTCGCCCGACTGCGATCCGACGAAGAAGAAGCAGCCCGGCCGGCGCAGCAGCATGAACGAGAAGTCCTCCGCGCCCATGGTCTGCGCCAGCTGCCCCAGACGCGTGGCGCCGACCGTGCGCTCGGCCAGATCGCGCACGTACGCTGCCTCGGCCGCGTCGTTGACCGTGACCGGATAGCGGTTGATGTAACGGTACTCATATGAGGCGCCCTGCGCTGCGCAGCAGCCCGCCAGCACGCGCTCGATGCGCGGTTTCATCTCCTCCCGCTCCGGTTCGGAGAAGGCGCGCACGGTGCCGAGCAGCTCGACGGCGTCGGGTATGACGTTGTGGATCGTGCCGCCGTGGATCGCGCCGACCGTGACGACCGCCGGTTCTATCGGGTCGACGTTGCGGCTGACCACCGATTGTAATTGAGACACGAAATATGCAGACGTGAGAATCGGATCCACGGTTTGGTGCGGCGCTGCGCCGTGACCGCCGCGCCCGCGGATGGTCACTTCGATCGAGTCGCTCGAAGCCATGACCGGCCCCGGACGCACGAGCACCTGGCCGGTCGGATACAATGACGTCAGATGAAGGCCGTAGACGCGATCGACGTGCGGGTCGTCGAGCACGCCGTCCTCTATCATCGCGCGCGCGCCACCCTTACCTTCCTCGGCCGGTTGGAAGCACAAAACGATCGTGCCGTGGATGACATCGCGCCGCTCCATGATCATCTGCGCCGCGCCCAGCAGCATCGCGGTGTGGCCGTCGTGTCCGCACGCGTGCATCTTGCCCGCCGCCTGCGAGGAGAACTCGACCCCGCTGCGCTCCTGGATCGGCAAGCAGTCCATGTCGGCGCGCAGTAAGATCGTCTTGCCCGGCCGCTTCGTACGCAAGATGCCGACGACGCCGGTCTGCCCGATCCCGGTGCGCACTTCATAACCCAACGACTTGAGCCGTCCCGCGACGATACCGGCGGTGCGCACTTCTTCGAAGCCGAGCTCGGGATGCACGTGGAAATCGCGGCGCAACGCGATGACGTCGCGCACGACGGGCTCCGGAACCGTCAACAGGTCGAGGCTCATCGCGCGCCCTGTTCCGTCCAGGTGATGCCGCCGTCGGCGCTGGCAGCGATGACCGGCGCGCCGCTGGCCGACGTACCGACGACCCAGCCGTGCTGCGAATCGGGAAATGATACCGCGACGGGCCCGGCGAGCGTCACATCAGGAACGGTCGAGATAGATTGCCAGGTCTTCCCGCCGTCGTTGGTGCCGATGACGGAGACGGCGCCATGCGAACCGCACTGCGGGCACGCACCCAGGAAGAACGCGCTGTTCGCGTCCACGACGGAGAACGGTCCAGGCCACGGTCCCGGTCCGTCGGCCGGTGCGCCCTCGAGATGCGGATAGGCGTCGGGTGTGCGTTTGTTCGCGAGCACCGTCAGCCAATGCAGACCGGCGTCGCTGGTCCGGAACACCACGTACGCGCGCTGCTCGCCCGTCGCGACACCGGCGAACTGCACCCACGCCACGTCTGCGCCGGCGCACTCGATCGTCGCGTACCATACGCGCTTGGTGTCGATCATCGGAGAGAAGACGTTGGAGAACGAGTCGCCGGCATCGTCCGAGCGCAGCACCGCGGCCTGATACGCCGCCCACATATGCTGCGTGTTCGAGGCGCAGGTCGAATCGACGAGCATCGGCGCGTCGAGCACGTGCCACGAGCGCCCGCCGTCGGCCGTCGCGGCGAGCCTGCCGCCGAAGAATGGCGGAATGCGTTCGGTAGCGCCGCTGGCCTGAAGCGGCGAGCCGCCCGCCATCGCAAAGCCGACGAGCGCGCTCGCGAAACTGATCTGGCGCGCCGGACTGTGCGGCTCGCCGAGCGGCGACCACGTATGCCCGCCGTCGCGCGTGCCGAGCAGCACGCCGGTTCCCGGGATCGGATCGACGCCTGCCGCCCAACCGACCGCCGGACTGATGAAGCTCAGCGCCGATATCTGCGCGCGACCGCTGTACTGGCGCTGCCACGTCTTGCCGCCGTCGGTCGTGGCGAGGATCGTGCCGTCGCCGCCGACCCACCCGGTGGTCGACGAGACGAACGCGACCGCGCGCAGTGCAGCGGATGCCGGTGCGGGCGCGGCGATGAAAGCGAAACATGCGGTCGCGATGACGGCGCAAGCGACCGCAGTACGATATGTGCCCATGCGTCCACGTTCAGGAGCGGATCGGCGACGCCCTACCGCGTCGAGGCGCCGCGCGCGGCCGAGTCGAACACATGTCTTGATGGCAGCCGTGCGTCCCCTCACGATCGGCGGAATCGAGATGTTCCCGCCGCTGGCGCTCGCGCCGATGGCGGGCGTGACCAACGCGCTGTTCCGGCGGCTGTTCAAACCGTTCGGCCTGGGCTTGACGGTGAGCGAATTCGTGTCGGCGCAGTCGCTCGTGCGCATGAACGCGCGCACGCTCGAGATGATCGACGTGTACGCGCAGGAGCGCCCGACCGCGGTCCAGCTGCACGGCAGCGATCCCGACGTCATGGCCCGCGCGGCGCGCTTCGTCGAAGAGTGCGGCGCGGACATCGTCGACATCAACTTCGGCTGTCCGGCGCCTAAGATCGTCAAAGGCGGCGACGGCGCGGCGGTTCTGCGCGATCCGGATCTGGCGGTGAGCATCTGCGCAGCGGTGCGCAAAGCGGTCCTCAAGGTGCCGGTCACGGTGAAGATGCGTTTGGGATGGGAGTCGGACAACTTCACCCATCTCGATATCGCAAAACGCGCGGAGGCCGTGGGCATCGACGCGTTCACGCTGCACGGGCGTTACGGCAAACAGTTCTATAAAGGAAGCGCCGATTGGTCCTACATCGCGCGCCTCAAGGAAGCGCTGCACGTTCCCGTCATCGGCAACGGCGATATCGCGAGCGCCGCGGATGCGATGCGCCGGCTGCGCGAGACGGGCGTCGACGCGATCATGGTGGGCCGCGCGACGCTTGGCGACCCATGGCTCATCGCCGAGATAGCGGCTGCGATGCGCGGCGAGCCGCCGCCCCCGCCGCCGAGCGTGCAAGAGCGCGTCGACTTCGCGCGCGCGCACCTCGATGCGATGGTCGAGCGCTACGGCGAGAAGTCCGGCGTGCTGCAGATGCGCAAGCACCTCGGTTGGTATCTCAAAGGCGTGCGCGACGCGTCGACGCTTCGCGAACGCATCAATCACGCGCCCTCGGCCGATGACGTGCGCGCGATCCTCGAGGAGGCGCGCTCGCGCGACCTCGAGCCCGTCGGCGACGCCGATTGCGAGGAAGCGCTCGCGGGCTGAAACGGGACATCCCGGAAACCTTTCGACGGGTATGCCGATATAGTAGGCGGAACGTCGGCCGCACGAGCCAGCCGATAAGGAGCCACCGTTACATGCCTGACCAGAACGCGCCTCAGACCCCTGCGACCATTACGCCCGCAACCCCGGCCGCCGTGCCCGCGCAAGAGCAAGCGCCCGCACAGGCGTCTGCCGCTACGAGCGCCGGCCTGCATCTGCCGCCGGTCGGCGAAGCGTTGGCCAACCTGGCTCACTTGATCCCGGGGTTTGCCGGCTACAAAGCGGTTGAGGACCGGCGCATCGCCGACAAGCAACTGCGCGCGGTCATCGGCGAGCGGCTGACCGGCGTGCAAGAGCGGCTTGACGCGGTCGTCGACGCTGCCTCGCGCTCGGGCAGTCTGGATGGTCTCGCGCTGATCGATCAGAGCAAACGGCGCCTCGGCCGGCTCATCGACCGCATGCGCTTCGCCGACTACGGGTACTCAGCGGTGTTCGACCGCGTGCAGCTCGGCGAGCCGGAGCTCGCGCGTCTGTATCAGTACGATACCGGCATCATGAACGAGCTGCCGTCGTTCGATTCAGCCGTCGCCGGCGTCGAAGGTGCGGCGGGCGATCCGACCAAGCTCGCGCAGGCGCTGCAGAGCTTCGATGCGCTCACCGCCGAGTTCGACAGGCGCTTCGAAGCGCGCCAGCATCTGTTCGACCCGCTCACCGCGCCGCAGACCTAACGCCCGCGGGACGCGGGACAACAACTCCGAACCCTTGAAACACCAGCCGACGCTACTAGGTAGAACCCGTTGTACTCAAACGGCGTGAGCGCGAGGTAGGTATCTAGTCATGGCACTCGGTCTTTCCGTCATCGAATTCTTCGACGACAGCGGGCAGCAGATCGTGCATCGCTGGCCCGAAGCCGGCTCCACCGACATCAAGTGGGGCAGCCAGCTGATCGTCCAGGAGAGCCAGGCCGCGGTGTTCTTCCGCGACGGCCGCGCGCTCGACACGTTCACGCCCGGCCGCTACACGCTGTCGACGCAGAACATGCCGGTCCTGACGAAGTTCCTGTCGATCCCGTTCGGTGGCACGTCGCCGTTCCAATCGCAGGTCTACTTCGTGAGCATGAACGTGTTCACCAACCTGCACTGGGGCACGGCCGAGCCGATCCTGTTCCGCGACGCCGAGTTCTCGATGGTCCGCCTGCGCGCGTACGGCATCTTCAGCGTGCGCGTGAACGACGCGCAGCTGTTCGTGAACAAGATCGTCGGCACGCAGAACGTCTACACGCAAGAGTCGCTGCAGGACTTCTTCCGCAACATCATCGTCTCGCGCCTGAACAACCTGTTGGGTGAGACGGTCAAGAGCCTGCTCGACCTGGCCAAGTACTACGACGCGCTCGACGCGGCAGCCAAGACGCGCGTCAAGGACGATTTCGCGCAGTACGGCGTGGAGCTGATCGACTTCCTCATCAATGCGATCACGCCGCCGGACGACGTGCAGAAGGTCATCGACGAGCGCACCGGCATGGGCGTCGTCGGCAACATGAACCAGTACATGCAGTTCAAAGCGGCCAAGTCGCTCGAGGACGCTGCGCAGAATCCGGGCGGCGCCGCGGGTGCGGCCGCCGGCATCGGCATGGGCGCGGGACTCGGCTTCGCCGTGCCGGGCATGATCAACGCCGCGATGCAGCAGCAGGCGCAGGCGAACGCCGCCAACACGGCGGCCGCCGGCGCCACCGCGGGCGCAACGGTGGCGATGATCGCCTGTCCGAATTGTCAGGCCAAAATCCCGGCAGGTTCGAAGTTCTGTCCGGAATGCGGCAAGGCGGTGGCGCAAACGGTCGAGTGTCCGAGCTGCCATCAGCAGAATCCGGCCGGCGCGAAGTTCTGCGGGAACTGCGGTACCAAACTAGCCTAAGCGCAGCCTAGGATGCGTGCGCGCGGGTGGCCAAGGCGGCACCATGCGTGCACCTCGCGCTGTCGTGCTCGCGTCCGCGTTGGCGATCGGCGCGTCCGCGTGCTCGGCGCCGCAATCACCCGTCGGCGCGCCCCTCTCGTCATCAGCCGATTGGCCGACCTATAACCGCACTCTGACCGGCGAGCGCTTCTCAGCGCTGTCGGAGATCACGGCGAAGAACGTCGCCGGCCTCAAGCCGTTGTGCCACTACGCGACCGGTGAGGCAGGCGCGTTCCAGGCCGGCATCGTGATAGCCGCCGGCGTGATGTATTTCACGACGCCGGACAACACGTACGCCGTCAACGCCAAGACGTGCGAGCTGCTCTGGAAGAACGAATATCAGCCGGTGGGCAAAGTGCTCACGCCGGTGAATCGCGGCGTCGCCTACGACGGCGTCAATGTCTACCGCGGCACACCCGACGCGCACTTCATCGCCATCAACGCCAAAACGGGCAAGACGATCTGGGATGTCAAAGTCGCGAATTCTTCGTTCGGCGCGTTCTTGAGCGCTGCGCCGATCGTCTGGGACGGCCTCGCCTACATCGGTCTGGCCGGCGCCGAGTTCGGCGTGCGCGGCAAGATGTTCGCGTTCGACACCGCCACCGGCCACGTGGTGTGGACATTCGATCCGATCCCAGGGCCGCACGACGTCGGCGGCAACACATGGGCCAACGCGCAAGAAGCGGCCACCGGCGGCGGCTCCACCTGGACCTCGTACACGCTCGATTCTTCGACCGGCGAGCTGTTCGTGCCGGTTGGCAATCCGGGCCCTGATTTCTCGGGGGATTACCGGCCCGGCGCCAATCTCTTCACCGATTCTCTCGTGGTGCTCGATGCGAAGACCGGCAAGCTCAAATGGTGGTACCAGCTCGTGCCGCACGACGTCTTCGATTACGATCTCGGTGCGCCGGCTGCGCTCGTCACGACCTCGGGCGGCAAGAACCTGGCCGTCGTTGCGGGCAAGAACGGATATCTCTACGGCATCGATCGCCTGACGCACAAGCCGCTCTACAAAGTGGCGGTCACGACGATCGTCAATCAGAGCGCGGCGCCGACGCCGCAAGGCACGCACGTGTGCCCGACGTGGACCGGCGGTGTCGAATGGAACGGCCCGGCGTACGACGCCGCGAACGATCAGCTGCTCGTCAATTCCGACGATTGGTGCGGGAAATACGTGCTGACGCCGGGCCGCTACGTCGCCGGTCGGCTGTTCTTGGGCGGAGCGGTAATCCCCGATCCGTTCTCGTCGGCGCGCGGTTGGCTCTACGCCATCGATGCGGACACCGGCAAGGTCAACTGGCGCTATCACAGCGGCGGCCCGCTCGTCGCGGCGATCACGCCGACCGCCGGAGGGCTGGTGTTCACCGGCGACATGACGGGCCAGCTGCTCGTCTTCGATGCCAAGTCGGGCGCGTTGCTCTTCAAGTACAAGACGCCCGGCAGCCTCGCGGGCGGGGTCGTGACGTACACGGTTGATGGCAAACAGCTGCTCGCCGTCACGTCCGGCAACGTGTCACGCACGGGCTGGTCCAACGGCGCCTCGACAATCTACGTCTTCGGCCTATGACTCGACGAGACGAAGGATGGAGCGGTCGAGTTCACTCGACCGTTGGGTTGGTGGCGGCCGTGCTGTCGATGGCCACGCCTTCGCTCGCCTTCGAGCCGGCGCTCTCGCAGCCCGACATCCGGCAGGCGCTTGATGCCGGCGGCGCGATGGCGCGCGCGCATCGAGGGTTCGACGTGCGCGCCTACACGCTATACTCGGTGCACGACGCGCTCTCGCTGCAGCCGGTGCGCAGTTCCGTCGACGCGGTCGTCGTCGGCACGCCGTACGAGCGAGTCGCATACGTCGGCTACGAATCAGCGGTAGACCGGCTCGCCCCGACGGCCTCGCTGATCGCGAAAGCGTCTGCTCCTTGCACCGTCGATTTCATCCTCTTCGCGCATGGGGCGGACAAGTCCGATCGTTCGTTCTTGGCGCGCTTTGCGGAGGTCCGCGTACGAGCGGGCGGCATGACGCTTGCACCGACGACTACGGACGTCGGACGAGGCTCCACGTTGGACACGTTTTTGCTTCCCAATGGCGGAAATGCGGATCGCTGGATCGGACACGTCGCGTACCGGTTCGGCTTGTGTGCGGTTGCGGGGGCGGCAGGCCCCAAGGGCACCCTCTTCTTCACCGATCCGGACGGGCGCAAGTTTTCCCTGCCTTTTGACTTGGCGGACTATCGCTGAAAAATCTCAACGTCGTGGCTTCTGATGTCGGCAAGTTGCGTTGCTGCGCGCGGGATGCCGCCCCTGCGTCACAGAACCACGCCATGATGAGCGGAACTTTCGACGAGGTCTACGCCGCCTACAAGGATTATATCAATCCGCCGCTGGCGCGCTTCATGAAGCTCGCCGGTGCGACGGTGGAGACCGAATCGCGCGGCGTCCGCGTGTATGACGAGAACGGCAAGTCGTATCTCGATTTCTGCGGCGGCTACGGCGTATTTACGTTGGGCTACATGCATCCCAGAGTCGTGGGGGCCGTGCGCGAACAGCTCAACCACATGGCGCTCTCGTCGCGCGTGTTCTTCAACGCCAGGACCGCGGCGCTGGCTAAGGAGCTCGCCCGCATCGCCCCCGGCGACTTGCAGATCAGTTTCTTTTCGAATAGCGGCACGGAAGCGGTCGAAGCGGCTCTCAAGACCGCGCGCCTCTCGACCAAGCGCACGATGATCGTCGCCACGCATAACGCCTTCCACGGCAAGACGATGGGCAGCCTCACCGCGACCGGCCGCGATCTGCTCAAAGATTCGTTCAAGCCGCTCGTGCCGGAGTTCTGCCACGTGCCGTTCGGCGATCTCGACGCGCTCGATCGAGCGCTGCCCGGTGCGGCCGCGTTCATCGTCGAGCCGGTGCAGTGCGAAGGCGGCGTGGTGGTCCCGCCCGACGGTTACTTGCGCGGCGTGCGCGATCTGTGCGACACGCACGGCGCGCTGTTCATCGCAGACGAAGTGCAGACGGGTCTTGGACGTACCGGCTATCTGTGGGGCGTCGATCACGATGACGTCGTGCCGGACATCATCGCCGCTGCCAAGGGCCTATCCGGCGGCGTCGTGCCGATCGGCGCCACCATCACGCGCCACGATGTCTGGATGGCCGCCTTCGGCCACGCGCCGCTGCTGCACACCTCGACTTTCGGCGGCAACCCCCTCGCGTGCACCGCGGGCCTCGCCGCGCTCCAAGTGCTGGAAGAAGAGGGTCTCGTCCAACGCTCGCGCGAGATGGGCGCGTACATGCTCGAGGGCGCGAGCCAACTGATGGCGCGTCATCCCGACGTGATCGCGCAGGTGCGCGGGCGCGGGCTCGTCGTCGGCGTCGAGCTCACCAACGAAGGCTACGGCGGCGTCATCATCCCCGAATGTCTGAAACTAGGGCTTACCGCGGCCTATACGCTCAACCAGCAAAAGGTCATCCGCCTCGAGCCGCCGCTTATCGTCACCAAAGACGAGATCGACGAGGCGCTCGCGCTGCTCGGACAAGGAGTGGTCAAGGCGAAGGAAAAACTCGGGGAGCTGGCACGAACCAACTGACGAGCGTCGCCTTGGAGCGGCCGAGTTTACTCGGCCGTTTTACGCACTCGCGGGGAACGCACATCGATCCATGCCCTATGTAGAAACCGCGATCGACATCGCCGCTCCTGCGCGCGTCATCTACGAGCTCGCCAAGGACATGGAGCGCTACCCGGAGTTCATGCCCGACGTCGAGTCCGTCAAAGTCCTCAAGCGCGACGGCAACAGCACGACAACGCGTTGGAAGACGCTGGTCGAAGAAGCCCCGATCGAATGGACCGAAGTGGATGTCTTCGACGACGCGCGGGCGCGCATCGACTACCGGCTCATCGAGGGTGATCTCGATAAGTTCGAGGGCGCGTGGACGTTCGAGGAACGCGACGGCGTCACGCACGTGGTGCTCGGCGTCGACTATGACTTCGGCGTGCCGACCCTGGCCGAGCTCATCGGCCCGACGTTGCGCAAGAAGGTCGAAGAGAACTCGCTCATGATGCTGACCGCGCTCAAGACGCGCGCAGAGAAGAGCGTATCGGTCGAGTAAACTCGACCGCTCCAAATGAGCTCCGTCGTTCCAGAGGAGCGTCCGTCCCCTTCTTCGAAACGCAGAAGAACCGACCCGGCCGCTTTGCGACCGGGCTCTTCCAGAGGTTAGCCCTCCATTGCGCAAGTTCGGTTTCCTCGTCCACCCGCTGTCCTACGACGACGTCGAGCGCTACGATCCGGGCGCGGTCGGCAAGGGCCGGCCTATCATAAAGAAGATCCTGGAATGGATACCGCCCTATCGCGTCTCTGATATCGTCGGCGTGCGCAGCGCGTCCACCGGCGAGGAGATCACCGGCCACTTCATCGGCGTGCCGCTCATGCCGGAGCAATGGCTCGAGTTGCCGCGCGCCGATATCATGAATCGCCTTGTCGGCGCGGCCGAGCTCGCCAAGCAGCTGGGCTGCGGCATCCTCGGCTTGGGCGGCTTCTCATCGGTGGTCGGTGACGGCGGCATCACGCTGGCCGAAACAGTTCCCGACATCGCCATCACGACCGGCAATTCGTACACCATCGCCTCGGGCATCCAAAGTCTGTATCGCGCGGCGCACGACTTGGACATCGATCTGGCCAGCGCGTCCGCCGTCGTCATCGGCGCGACCGGCAGCATCGGTTCGGCCTGCGCCCAGATCCTGGGCAACAAGGTCCCGCGCGTGACGCTGGCCGCGCGCAACGCCACGCGGTTGAAGAACCTCGCGCACGCGATGCAGCCGCACGTCAGCGCGACGTTGGACTGGACCACCGACATCCGCCAAGCGGTGCGCTCCGCCGATCTCGTGCTCACTGCGACCTCAGCGGTATCGGCGATCGTCGAGCCTGAAGATCTGCGACCTGGCGCGGTGATCAGCGAAGTCTCGCTGCCGCATGACGTCTCGCGCCGCGTCGCTACCGAACGCCCGGACGTGCTGGTCAGCGAGGGCGGCAACATCCTCGTGCCCGGCGAGCCGAATTTCAACTTCGACTTCGGCCTGCCGCCGCGCACGGCGCTCGCCTGCATGTCGGAGACCATGATCCTCACGCTCGAGGGCAAGTTCGTGAACTACTCGTTGGGCCGCGGCATCCACCTCGACAAGGTGCTCGAGATCGAACGTCTCGCCGACAAGCACGGCTTCAAGCTCGCCAGCATGCGCGCGTTCGACAAACCGGTGAGCGACGAGCAGATCGCGCGCACGCGCGAGGCGGCGCTCGCCGCACGCGCGACGGCAACGGTTCCGGCGGTGCGTTGACGATGAAGAAGATCGTCTCGGTCAGTCTTGGCTCGTCGACGCGCGATCACCGCGTCGAAGTCGAATGGCTCGGCGAGCGCTTCGATATCAGCCGCATCGGCTTCGACGGGTCGCTGGATCGCGCGATCGCGAAGCTGCACGAGCTGGACGGGACCGTCGACGCGATCGGGCTCGGCGGCATCGACGTGTATCTCTACGCCGGCAAGAAGCGCTACGCGCTGCGCGACGGACTGCGCATGCTCGAGGCGGCCAAGATCACGCCGGTGGTGGATGGCAGCGGTCTCAAGAACACGTTGGAGCGCGAAACCGTGCTCCGGCTGCAATCCGAAGGCGTCATCGACTTCCGCGGCCTGCCGGTGCTCATGGTGAGCGCGCTCGACCGCTTCGGCATGGCGCAAGCGCTGGTCGAGGCGGGCGCGCGCGTGACCTTCGGCGACTTCATCTTCGCGCTTGGAGTGGACAAGCCGGTCACCTCGTTGCCCGAGTTCGAAGCGCTGGCCGAGAAGTATCTGCCCGACGCGTGCAAGCTGCCCTTCCAATTCTTCTATCCGACGGGCAAGAAACAGGAGAAGCCGCCTGAGCCCGAGCCGAAATTCTCCCATTACTACGCCGCCGCGGACGTGATCGCCGGCGACTTCCATTTCATCCGCCAGCATATGCCGGACGATCTGCGCGGCAAGACCATCCTCACCAACACCGTGACGCAGGCCAACGTCGACGAGCTGCGCGAGCGCGGCGCCGCCAGACTCGTGACCAGCACGCCCAATCTCGGCGGACGATCGTTCGGCACCAACGTGATGGAGGCGGCGCTGCTCGCGCTGCTGGGCAAGCGTTGGCAAGACGTGACCGAAGATGACTACCTGCGGCTACTGCACGAGCTGAGGTTCGCGCCTCGGATCGAGACCTTCCCCGCACTTGAAAGGACATGATGCAAGAGAAAGAGACCGTACTCACAGCGGACGGATTGAAAAAGCTGGAGGCTGAGCTCGACGAGCTCAAGACCGTCCACCGCAAAGAGGTGAACGACCGGATCCGCCAGGCCAAAGAATTCGGCGACATCTCCGAAAACGCGGAATACGAAGACGCCAAGCAGGAGCAGGCGTTCATCGAAGGCCGCATCATGAAGCTCGAGACGATGATCCGCAATGCCAAGATCATCGTCGAGGGCGAGGGCGGCGCGGACGAAGTGCACTTGGCGAGCACGGTCAAGGTCAAGAACTTGACCAGCGGCTTTGAAGGCGAGTACACGATCGTGGGCAGCGCCGAAAGCGATCCGCTGCGTGCGAAGATCTCCAACGAATCGCCGATCGGCATCGCGCTCATCGGCGCGAAACCCGGTCAGACCGTGACGGCGACGACCCCGAGCGGCGACGTGCAGCTCAAGATCATCTCGATCAAGGCGAATCGTAAGAGCGGCAAAGCGAAAGCACGTTGAGCGACGACCACGACCTCGGTTCGACCGAGGCCGAACTCATCAAGGCGCGTCGAGCCAAGCTCGACGCGCTCCGTTCATTCGGCCGCGATCCGTTCGCGATCACGTCGTTCGGGCGCACGCACGATGCGCGCCAGCTCCACGACACGTTCGAAGGGCTCAAAGCCGGCGAGCACGCGCAGGCGAAGGTCAGTGCCGCCGGACGGCTCGGCACGGTCCGATGGATGGGCAAAAAAGCGGTCTTCTCGGACATCTCCGACCAGTCCGGACGCATCCAGATCTACCTGCGCGCAGATGCGTTGGGCGACGACTTCGCGATGGCGGACACGCTCGACCGCGGCGACATCGTCGGAGTCGAGGGCGAGCCGTTCGTCACCAAGACGGGCGAGCTGACGATCGCGGTCAAGCACGTAGCGGTGCTCTCGAAATCGCTGCGCCCGCTGCCCGAGAAGTGGCACGGGCTGGTGGATCACGAAGCGCGCTATCGGCGGCGCTATGTCGACCTGATCGTCAACCGTCCTGTGCTCGAGACGATGCTGCTGCGCAGCCGGCTTGTCGCGGCGACTCGCCGTTATCTCGACGATCGCGGCTTCGTCGAGGTCGAGACACCGGTCTTGCTCTCGATCGCCGGCGGCGCCAATGCGCGGCCGTTCGTCACACACTCGAATGCCCTCGACATCAAGCTGCAGATGCGTATCGCGACCGAGCTCAACCTCAAGCGCTGCATCGTCGGCGGCATCGAGAAGGTCTACGAGATCGGGCGCATCTTCCGCAACGAGGGCGTCGACCGCACCCACAACCCCGAGTTCACCATGCTCGAGCTGTATCAGGCCTACGGCGACGTCAACACGATGATGGAGTTGTCGGAGGATTGGATCTTGCATCTGGCCGCGGTGGCGGGGGTGCGCGGCGAGCATCAGATCGGCGGCGAGACGATCGCGTTGGAGCGCCCGTTCGCGCGCATCGCCTATCTCGAGGCGTTGGAGAAATGGGGCGGGCTCACGCGCGCCGACGTGCTCGACGAAGCGCGCGCGCGCACGGCGGCCGGCGAATTGAAGCTCAGGATCGATCCCGGCGGCAGCCACGCGCATGTCATCGACAAGATCTTCGAGGCCGTCGCCGAGCCGCACTTGATCAACCCGACCTTCGTCACCGATTTCCCGGTAGTGCTCTCGCCGTTGGCCAAACGCCGCGCCGACGATCCGCAACTGGTCGAACGCTTCGAGCTGTTCATCGGCCACATGGAGATCGTCAACGCGTTTTCAGAGCTCAACGATCCGGACGATCAGCGCACGCGATTCGAAGCGCAGGCGGCTGAACGCGCGCGCGGCGATCAAGAGGCGCCCGAACCCGATTGGGATTACGTGCAGGCGCTCGAGTACGGCATGCCGCCCACCGGCGGGCTGGGCAGCGGCGTGGACCGGTTGGTGATGCTGCTGACCGGCGAACGCTCGATCCGCGACGTCTTACTTTTTCCGCTCCAAAAACCCGAGTGACGCAGTCATGCGCGCGACGAGTTCGGTGCGAGATGCGACGCCAAACTTCTTGAAGATCGAGGTCACGTGATTCTCGACGGTGCGCTCGCTGATCCCAAGCGCGCTCGCGATGGCTTTATTCGACTTGCCGCTGCTGATGAGCTGCGCGACCTCGCGCTCGCGCTTGCTGAGGTCGACGGCGTGGCGGTCGCGCCTTCCGCGGGGAGCGAGTTCCCGGTCGAGTCGGGCGACGTCACCCAAAGCTCCTGATCGACGATAGGTTTCCACGGCTTCGCGCGTTCGGCCACCGAGCTCGAGCGAAAACCCTTTGAAAAGCAAGTAGCCAATGTCCGCGAGGGCCGTCGCGGCGTCTGCCGCGTGCTGCTTAGCCGCGCTCACATCGCCGCGTCCCCGTGCCGCCTGGGCGTCGAGCAGTGAGAGATAGCCCCGCCCTCGCGCCGTCGGCTGCCGAGCGGCCCACGGTGCTAGCGATTCTCGCAACCGCGCCAGATCCTCCGCGCGCGCGAAACGCGCCGGCCAAAGGAATAGGGCGAGGTCGTTGGTCGGCGTCCGCACCGCCGCGAGCGCTTCGTGAAAGGCGCGCTGCGCATCTCCAAGCCGTCCATCGGCGAAGAACACCTCTGCGCGCGCCATCCCCGAGATCACCGAATATGATCCGCCGAAAGCGAAGATCTGGTCCAGCACGACTTCGTCGAACAGACCTGCGACGAACGCGGCATCGCCCTGACGCACGCCTACTAATATCCCGACCCCCATGGCGACACCCGCCAGCAGCGGCTGGTCATCCAGGCTGGGGGCTGCCAGGACGAGATCAATCGCTGCGCGCGCCGCCGTCACATCGCCGAGCATCAAGAGGTAGAGAGCGCGATTTCCATTTGCGACCACTTCAGGGTGTGTCAAGAGTCGCTCGCGCGCGATCCGGACGGCGCGTTCGCTGACGTTGATCGCGCTGTCCAGATCACCTTCTTCCTCGTAGATCAGAGCGGCTTCGTTGAAGTTCACAGCCAACGCGACCAGATCGCCGGCTTCTTGCGCGACGGCGATCGCCGTTTCGCACTCCTGCCGCGCTCGTTCGAAATCGCCTTGGATCATGCATGCGTGCGCGCGTAAGGCATGCACGCGAGAGAGACGGCCGAGGTCCGGTTCGCCTGAGAATGTCTCGGCCTCGCTTAGGGTGGCAAGGAGACCAGGAAGATCATCCGCATTCGCCGCCAGATTCGCCCGAAAGACGAGCGCTCGATAGCGGATGGAGCTTTGCGGCAGCGATGCAAGCGACGCGATCGCTATGTCGGCGTGCGTCAACGCGGCCCGCCGGTCACCGAGCAGACGTTCGGCGCGCGACATGCCTAAGTGCAGATTAGCCATATCTTCGAGCCGCGTCGTGCCGCTCAGGCCCTCCAACGCCAGAGAGAACGCGCGCAAGGAACGTTCGATGCTGCCTGCGTCGAGCAGCGCGAACGCGAGCTTCTCATACAACCGGCTGCGGTCGCTTTGCGAAAGCGTCGGCGCGGCCTCGATGGCCCGCTCGTAATGCGTGGCGGCTTGGGCATGCGCGAGCGTTTGGGTCGCCGCATCGCCAGCGAGGTCGGCGTACTGCATCGTCTTGTCGAGATCGCGCGCCTCCCAATAGTGGCGCGCCAGCTCCATCGCGCGCCTCCGAGTGGCTCCGCCATCGCTTTCCAGCGCGCGTGCGATCTTCAGGTGAACCGCTTGAGCCTCCGGTACGAGCAATTCTCGGTAGAGGATCTCTTGCACGAGCGCGTGTCGAAAGCGGTAGGAGACTGGTTGGCCGGGCTCCTCGATGATCAGCTGGTTATCTCTCGCGGCGCGCAGCGCATCGATGATCGCTTCGATCGGGCGAGAGAGCGCGGCGGCCAAGAGCTCCGGTTCGAATCGGCGTCCGATGACCGCGGCATAGACAAGCGCCGTGCGTTGATCCGCGCTGAGGGAACGCAGACGTTCTAAGATGACCCCTCGCAATGTGAGCGGCATATCAGCGCCCTGGCCCTCGAGCGCGTGACGCAGCAACTCTTCGGCGTAGAACGGGTTGCCTTCCGCGAGCGTGATGGACCGCTCTATCGCTTCCCTGCCGGTCGGGGGGTGCTTGCCGAGCATCTCGCGAGCGAGCATGCGCATCTCCGTGCGCTCAAGTGGGGACAATCGTACCGCGTCGACGTTCGGCCTTCGCTGCAAACGCGCGCGGAGACTCGCCAGCTTACCGCGATCGACTTCGTCGTCGCGAAACGTGGCCACGAGCATGATGCGTTCGTGCGGCGCGATCCTCGACAGGTGCAACAGCAGATCGAGCGAGTCCGGATCTGCCCAATGAAGGTCTTCGATGGCGATGATCGCGGTCGATGCGGTGGCGATGATCCGAAAGGCCTCGGCGAACGCATCGAAGAGCTGTCGCTTTGAGACCTCAGCCGCCCTTGGACCGCTTCCGCCGCCGAGCTCGGGAATCAGGGTCGACAGGATACGTCGCACAGCGAGCGCGTCGCGCAGCGCATCTGGGGCCTGGGTCAGCGCGTCGCGCAGCGCGTCGACGAATGGCGCATAGGGAGCTCGCGCGTAGTCCAAGCATTCGCCCAGACCGACGATCGCTTGACGCTGCGCAAGCCAAATCCGCCACTCGCCGATAAGCCGAGTCTTGCCGATGCCGGCGTCGCCCGATAGCAGCACGGTCGAGCCGTGGCCGCCAGCCGCGCGAGCGAACGCAGCCCGCAGCAGGTCGAGCTCGTCCTTGCGGCCGACAAAACGTCCGGACAGCGCTGCGCGTGAAGCCACGTGCGAGCTCCCACCTGATGTGCCCTAGGGGCTGCTTCGCCGCTGTTGCGAGGTATCCCGGATACAATAGCCGGCTGTGCAGGCGTATGCTATATGGCAAGGAGGGGCCGCTATGACCAGGGGACCGCAACAATCATGAACTCGTCGCTTTCGCTCGTTTTTCTGTCCATAGTCGTTTTTTTCGGAATCGCCAGGCTGCTGTGCACGATGATCGATGCGCTGTTCACCGATACCGTCGACGCGATCGCGGCCAGGAGATTCCGATGAGCAAACGGCCGCCTGAAATACCGCCCATTCCCGCGCCCGAAAAGGACCTCGATGAGGAGCAGCGGCCCGGCCCGGATCGCGAGGATACAGCATGCGAACGCAGTTGATCGCGGTTTGCATCGGCCTCCTCGCTGCGTGCTTTGGACCGAGCACGGCGATCGGCGCGCCATCCCCGGCAGCGACCGCCTCGACGCCCATATCGCCGACGCCCGCCAAGGCGGAGGTCGGGCTCGCCTACGACGATATCGCCAAGGTCATCATATCGGGCACGCCGCCGCCGCCGGACAACTTCGTTTCCGACGCTGACCTGATCGCGAAACGCCCTCCCATGCACACCCCGGCCGCTCCCAGTGCAACAGCAGGGATGGCCACCGGCCTGCTCGGCGGCCTGCTCGGTTCCATACCGGGCGTGGGTCCGCTGCTCGCCATGGGTGCTTCCGCGGCAGCGAGCGCTGCTGCTAATGCGGCGCAAAAACGTGCTCAAGCAGCGGTCACGGAAGAAGGCAATGCATGGATGAGAATCGGCAGGATCTCACAGCTCGCGTACTATCACGGCTGGAGACGCGTCGCGACCGGGCAATACGTCGCGATCACGAAACCGGATCAAGGACTGACGATGGCGCTGGACTACGCCAAGCGCACCTACACATCGCAACGCGTCGACCCCGACATCCCGACCTATACAGTGGATGCGACGCCAGCGCCGATACCCGCGATCATCGGGTCGCCGACCGTCGTGACATTGTCGCCGACCACGATCGAACATAGGCGGGTCCGCGGATATCGCCTCAGCGGCACGCTCGAGACGGCGCAAGCGGTCGGCTGGTGCCAACCTGGGCGCCACGATATCGAAATCGTCGAGTACGTCTCCGATCTGCGCGATCCGGACAATCAGCTTGCAAAGGCACCCGATTCTTCGACGGCACTTGCGAGCGTGTGCCAGCCTTCGACTTCAGCGTCAAGCTTTGAGCCGGGCAAGTTGGTGCTCTACCGCTCGCTCGCGATCCGGCCAAGCATAGCCGGAGATCTCATCATCGCGTTTGAGCTGGGCAACATCCGCACGCTCGACGAGCGCGACAACGCGCTGTTCTCACCCCCATCCGACTTCACGGAGGAGCACTGAAATGATACGTGGCCGCTCGATGCGGGATTTCATCCTAACCGCTCTCGTTTTCATGGCCATAGCCGCACCGGCGAGCGCTGCTGGGCATGCCGTCGGTGACCAATTCGTCTACACGCTCAAGAACGTCACGCAAGCGCCGATCCCCGACAACATGCCGGCATACATGCGGGGTCAATACGAGTCGCAAAGGGCGCTGGCGAACAGCATGGTCACGACGTTGACGCTCCACGTCGACGCGCTGAACCCGGACGGAAGCGCGCATGCGACCGGTACCGCCGAGGTGACGATGCCCCCAGGGACAAGTCCGATGCTGGTCAAGACCATGGCCTCGCAGCCCAAGGACTTGACGGCGACCATCATGGCCGACGGGGCGATCGTTCCCAAGTACGAGGCGCCCGATGTGGATCCGACGACCATGGCAACGATGTCACACGCGCAACAGGTCGCCATGGCGAACCAGTCCAACGCCAACTATGCGGGCGGACTCGTCAAAGGTCACGTCGGCGATTTCAACGAGTTCGCGCTGGGCTGCTCGAAGCGAAGCTCGTTCAAAGCGGGTGATGCTTGGCGTCTCGTGGATGGGTCGACGACGTGGACCTTCGCCGTCACCGGAACCGATCAGGTCGCAGGTCATAACGTCGTCGTCGTCACGATGAGCACGAGCAGTCTTACATCGAATATGACGTCGAAGCAGAACGCGACCGGCGACTACGACCCGGCACAACACATCGTCGTCCGCTTTCATGAGGAGAGCCAACAGACGAACAGCGCAATGCCGGGCACGACCACGAACACCGAAGACATCGCGCTGCAGTGATGGTTCTTGAAAACGGTGGGCTCGGCGGGGCCGAGGAGGTCGAGCATGCGCCGCCGCAGTCGTTCGTTCCGGAGATCGAACTCGCGTCTCGAGCGTCGCCGGAGGATCGAGCGGCGCAGGAGGGGATCGCCACCGCGCTCTTCGTCGCCACGTGTGCGTCAGCGTTCGCGCTCATCGTTCTCTTGGTGTGGAGCGTGACGCCGCGCTGACCGCGAGGGCAGCGGGCAGGGCAGCCGCCTTCCTTTAGCGGACGTTCCGGTGTGCGCACGATCGCGCTGATCGTCGAGTACGACGGTACGCTGTTCCACGGATTTCAACGCCAGACTTCGCAGCGCACAGTCGCGGGCGAGCTCGAGCGCGCGCTCACGACATTGTGCGGCCATCCCGTGCAGATCGTCGGAGCAGGTAGGACCGATGCCGGCGTGCACGCCACCGGTCAGGTCGTCAGCTTCGAGACGTCGTACGAGGGGCCGGTCGAGCGCATGCCACTGGCTCTGACGGGCATGCTGCGCGGTGAGGGGATCGCCGTGCTTCGTGCGGTTGAGCGGGCGCCTGGTTTTTCGGCTCGCTACGATGCGCGCGCTCGCACGTACGAGTATCTGATCCTGAATCGCCTCTCGCCGTCACCGTTGCGCGAACGCCGCGCGCTCTTCGTGCGCGCCGCGCTCGATCTCGGGGTCATGAACGCCGCGTGTACCCCGCTGCTCGGCGAGCATGATTTCAGCTCGTTCTGCGCGGAGCTGCCGGAGCGCGGGCGCCCGGTCCGCGTCGTCGAGCGGCTCGTGCTCGAGCGGCGCGACGATCTCATCGAGCTGACCATCGTGGCCGATTCGTTCCTGCATCAGATGGTGCGCATCATCGTGGGCACGCTCATCGACATCGGCCGCGGCAGACGCGAACACGCTGCGATGGCGGCGATACTCGCGGCGCGCGATCGCGTTGCGGCAGGCCCGACCGCCCCGCCGCACGGGCTCTACCTCACGCACGTCCGCTACGGCGACCCTCTATAGCGGTCGAATTCATAGTCTTATGGAGCGGTCGAATTCATTCGACCGTCGAATAAGGGTTTGAAATGAGCGACCCCACTCCAGACCCTCTCGCGCAATACCAGCATCTGCTGCCGCCTGGGATGGCGCAGCCTAAATCGTTCGAGCTCCAACCGCGGCCGAGCAAGACGCGCACCGGCGGCGCGGTCGGTATCGGCGCGGTGCTGCTCGCACTGCTGCTCAAGTTCAAATGGCTCGCGATCGGAGCGAAGTTCTTGCTGCCGTTCGGCTCGCTCGTGCTGAGCATCTGGGCGTGGGCGTTGGTCTTCGGCTGGACATTCGCGGTCGGTTTCGTCCTGCTGATCCTGGTGCACGAGATGGGCCACTTCATCGCGGCGCGCGCCTACGGTCTCCCGGTGAGCTTGCCGATCTTCATCCCATTTCTCGGAGCAGCCGTCTCCATCAAGAATCTGCCGCGGGATTCGAAGGCGTCGGCGGTGGTCTCGCTGGCTGGCCCGCTGCTCGGCGGTGTCGGTGCGCTTGCGTGTTTCGCGATCGGGATGCAGACCGGCAATCCGTTCTGGCTTGCGCTCGCGTCGACGATGTTCTTCATCAATCTGTTCAATCTTATCCCGATCGTGCCGCTCGACGGCGGTTGGGTGGCGCACGCGCTGTGGGCGCGCACGTCACCGATGTCGATGCAGGAGCGAGCGGCGATCGGCGCCGCGTACGTCGGTCTGGCTGTCGCGCTGCTTGCGCTGTGGCAGATAGCGGGGCATGCGGTGCGGATAGCACCCCAGTGATGGCCGCCACCAGACAAACCGCCATGAGGGACATGCGTCGAAACCATGATCAAAACTTGACGCCGGACCGCGCGCTCGCGTATTATTGTCGTTGTCCCTCCCCGCCGGGGTAGGGTTTCTTTCTGACAGGACATCTCAATCTCAATGCGCACCCCGCTCCTAGCGAAAGATGCCGGCAAACGGCAGTGGTTCATCATCGACGCAAAGGGCCTGACGCTTGGCCGTCTAGCGACGCGCATCGCCGCGGTGCTGATCGGCAAGCATAAGCCCGACTTCACGCCGCATGCGGATTGCGGCGACTTCGTCATCGTCGTCAATGCGGGCCAGGTCCACCTCACCGGCAAGAAGTGGACCGAGAAGCTGTATCAACACCACACGCAGTACCCGGGCGGGCTCCTCACGCAGACCGCCGGAGACATCAGAGCCAAGCACCCCGAGCGTCTCATCGAGCTGGCCGTGCGCGGGATGTTGCCGCTGAACAAGATCCGCGCGCAGCGCATGAAGCGTTTGCGCGTGTTCGCCGGCGCCGAGCACGAGCACGGCGCGCACAAACCGCAGCCGTTGCCGCAGCCGATAAAGGTAGACTAGATGGCGATCACCGCTCCCAGCGTACCCAGAGGCACCGGCCGGCGCAAACGCGCCGTCGTACGCGTGCGTCTCGCGCCCGGCACGGGCGACATCACGATCAACGGCAAGCCGGCGGATAAGTATCTCGGCCGCGCGACCCTCATGCAGATCGTGCGCCAGCCATTCGATGCGACCAACAGCGTCGGGCGCTTCAACGTGATCGTCAACGCGTTCGGCGGCGGCCTCACCGGCCAGGCCGGCGCGATCCGCCACGGCATCGCGCGCGCGCTGGTCTCTGCTGACGAATCGCTGCGCCCCGTGCTGCGCAAGGCAGGCTTGCTCACGCGCGATCCGCGCGAGAAAGAATCGAAGAAGTACGGCCGCAAACGCGCCCGCAAACGCTTCCAGTTCAGCAAACGCTAATTGTAGTCCCGCGATCTTGATCGCGGGCGCTGCGTGGGAATTCAGAGGCTCGAGCCGCCAGCTCGGGCCTCTTCGTTTTTTCGGACAGGGGCACGGCCCGGCTCGGCGGAATCAGCCGCCACCTATGAGCAGCAACGATCCGGCCCTGTCGTTCGCGCGCGACATCCGGCCGATGTTCACCGACACCGACGTCGAGCACATGGAAGCGTACGGCATGGACCTCAGCAGCTTCGACGAGGTCGTGCAGCACGCGGACGCGATCTATGCCGCGGTGAGCGACGGGAGCATGCCGCCGAAGGGAACCGGCGCGCAATGGACGCCGCAGATGTGCGCGCGTTTCAAGGCGTGGCAAACGCAAGGCTGCAAACCCTAGCCAAAGAACGCCTAGCGCTTGCGGCTCCACCAAGCATAGCTGACCGCGACGAGCGCCGCCGAGAACCAGAAGAAGGCGGCGTCAGGCCTGCCTTCCCAGATCCCGACCGGCCTGAACAAACCGATGTTGAACGGCATGAGCTGCTCCGCGATCGGCCAGGTCAGGCTTTGCGGTTCGCGGATCGCGAATGCTTCGAGCGCTCCGAGTTCGAGGAGTTGCCCAGCGAATGCAACGGCTGCCAGCCGCGCCATGCTTGCCGACACCGGCAGGCCGTGCAAGAAGATCGCGTATCCGACGAGTAGCGCGCCGCCGACGATCACCGCGCCTCCCAGTCCGTAGAGGATCAGGAAGCCCACGTGGTTGGCGAACGTCATCGCGTAGAACACCGGCCCATAGAGCTGGGCGAGCAGCGCGGCGATGATGTAGATTCCGGCTCCGACCGTGAAGCCGAGCAGCGCGGCCCAGCCGATGGCTTTGAGGACGCGAGCGACCACGGGCGCCGCTATCCGTGCAGGACGTAGACCGTGGTGAGGCCTGCGCGCCCTTTGATGCGCGCCTGGCGGCGTGTCGCCGCCACTTGGCCGCGCACTTTCTCGTAGGTCCGCGCGTCGGCGAGGATCTGATTGGGCTCGGCGATCGATTGCAGCCGCTGCGCGAGATTGACCGCGCTGCCGACAACGGTGTATTCGACCCGGCGCTCTGAGCCGATGTTGCCGGCGACGACGTCGCCCGTCGCAAGCCCGATGCTGACCGACAGCGGCCAGTGCACGCCGGGCTGAGCGTTGAGCAGTTCGACCTGTTCGAGGATCTGGCGCGCGGCGAGCACGGCGCGATTCGGGTCGTCAGCCGCAGGCCGGGGCGCGCCGAACACAGCCATGATGCCGTCGCCGTAGTACTTGTCCAAGAGGCCGAGGTTGGCGAGCACGACGTCGACCGTCGGCGCGAGATAGCGGTTGAGCATATCGACGACCTCTTCAGGCATGAGGCGCTCGGACAATTCGGTGAAGCCGCGGATATCGGCGAACAGCATGGTGGCGGTCAGGCGGGTACCGCCAAGGGGCACGTTGTCCGGGTCCAGCAGCAGCTCGCTGACGACATGCGGCGCCAGATACCTCTCAAAGGACCGTGCCACCCGCTCGCTGCGTTCGATCTGCGCTTTGTTCTCGGCTTCGAGCTTGCGCCGTGCAGTGAGGTCGTTGAGGACGACGGCCGTGCCAACGCCTTCGCCGGTCAGCGAGTGCACGCGCAGGAAGGTGGATTGCAGCACGATCGGACCGCGCACGAAGTGCGTGCCGCGCATCTCGACCTCGGCGCGCCCTTCCGGAATCGACTTGTACTGCTCGAGCAAGGTGGTGAAGCCGGGCAGCCACGAGTTGAGGATGCGCGCGTGCCGCCCTTCGAGCGTCGAGGCCGACAGTCCGAACGTGATCTCGGCGGCGCGGTTGAACTGCGCGATCGTGTCGTTGCCGTCGAGCATGATGACGCCTGACGCGATCGACTCGAGGATCTCGTCGGTCTGCGACTTGATGTTCGAAAGATCTTCGAAGTTGCGGCTCCAATCGTCGTACAGGCGCGCGTTGTCGATCGCGACCGCGGCCTGATCGGCGATCGTCGCCAGCAGTTCGGGATCGTGCTGGAAAAGGCTGTCCGTACGGATGCGCGAGTCGACGTAGATCACGCCGATCGTGCCGCCCTTGCCGACGATGGGCACGCAGTTGATCGAGCGGATGTGCAGCGAGCGGATGCTCGGCGACGCGTTGACTTCCGGATCGTTCTGCGCGTCGGTCGTGACCAGCGGCGCACCTTCTTTGAAGACGCGCTCGATGATCGAGCGGCTGACCGAGAATTCCGGACGCGTGACGGCGTCCGGGTCGAGATTCGCGCCGGCGCTATATTCTTGGCGCCCGCCCGCTTGATCGGGCACGACGATCAATCCCCGCTCCGCGCCCGCCGCTTCCACCGCAAGGTCGACGATGAGCTGCAGCAATTGGTCAAGCCGGCGCACGACGTTGATGGCCTTGCCGATGCGCACCAGCGTATCGGCCCGGCGCCGCTGGGTCTCGAGTTCGCTTTGCAGGCGTTGCGCCCGCGCCGAAGCGACGCTGGCCTCTAACTCGCGGGCGTGGACCTCGCTGCGCGCCCGCGCGAGGAGGTCGAGCAATTTGTTGGCGGTCGAGGCCGAGGAACGGGGCGCGGCCGAGCGTCCGGCCAGACTGCGGGCGTCGTCAAGCGCCTCATCCAGCCGCGCGGCGATGCGCTCCCACGGGTTATCCCGCCGGTCGTGCTCCATGCTTACTACATCGGCGCACGGGCCGGGGGAGCCTAATACGAGGGGTACGTGGCGTCGAACTGGACGACGTAGTACCACAAGGTGGCACGGCGCATGCCGGCCGGGACGAGAAAGACCAGCGAGCCGCTTTGCCCTTGGCCCGGCCCGAGCACCCCCTCGGAGAGGGAGGTGACCAGCGATGCGGTCTTCTTGCGATCGACGTGGTAGCCGTCGTCGGTGCCATAGCCGTCCGAGCGCAGCACGAAGTCCTTGTAGTCCACGTTGAGCGGCGAGGTGCGGCTCTGATTGGACATGTGCATCTCATAGATGACGATGTATTTCGTGTCGGCGCTCGGGCCGGGGATAGCGTAGCTCGAGGTGGCCCAAAATCCGTTGGGCAGCTGGACTTGCACCGAGGTGTCTTGGTCGTTGTTGTCTGCGCGAGCTGCCGCCGCGATCGCGAGGCATGCGGCCGCGCACATCAGGGTTGGAATCAAACGCCGGTTCATAACGGATACTTGGTTTGCCCACCTCTCGGACCAATCCCGCTCACATTCTGAGGATAGCTTTAAGCCCGCATTCAGCAACACGAGGTGAACTTCATGACGGCACTTCGCATGGTGGAAGGCGCGATGCAGTTCGCACGGTATCGCGCGGCGGTGCTCGCCGGCGACGTCGCCAATGCCGGTTCGACCGGCTTTGCGCCGAAAGATGTCACGCTCACGGCCGGCCCCGGCGACGGAGGTCTGCGCTTTGCGTCGGCCATGCACGACGTGTCCACGGCCGACCCGGTCTCGACGGTCGAGTATGCGATGGGCGCGATCGCCAAGAACGCCATCTGGTATCGCGCGCTGACCCAACAGACGCGCGCTCTGCTGCGCGAATTCCGCACCGTCGCAGAGGAAGAGCGCCGATGAACGACGGCCCATCCGCATTCGACATCGCCGCAAGCGGCATGGCGGCCCAACGCCTCTCGATGGACGTCATCGCGCAGAACCTGGCGAACGCGAACGTGCAGCAAGCGGACGGCTCGGTCTATCGCGCGCGCACGGCGATCTTCGAACCATCGACGTCGTTCTCGGACGCGATGCAGACCGCTGTCGACGCAGACTTCGACACCGCGTTGGATGACGATGCGACGCCCGCGGGCGTGCGCTTCGCGGGTCTGATCGAGCAGCCGTCGCAAGCTGCGTATCGCCTCGATCCGACCAATCCGCTCGCGCCGGCCAGCGGCCCGCACAAAGGGTACGTCGAGGTCTCAGATGTCGATCCGATCGCGCAGATGGTCGGCTTGGTGGCAGCCGGGCGCACGTATGACGCGGACGTCTCTGCTTTGCAAGCCGCCAAACAGATGGATACCGAAGCGATGGACATCGAGCAGTTGTGATGACGCCGAGCATCGAGGCGATCGGGCCGCTTCGTCCAGCGGTGCTGATCGAAACCGATCAAGCCGCGCCGGCCGGCGGCGGGTCCTCGTTCGCGGCGCTGCTCGACACGGCCGCTTCGTCGTTGCAGCGCGCCGACGACGAGACCGCACTGCTCGCGGCCGGCCGTGGAAGCATCGCGCAAGCGGCCATCGCGCGAGCCAAAGCCGACGTGGCGCTCGAGGTGGCTGCGATCACCGCTTCGCGCGTGAGCGGTGCCGTCACCGCACTGCTCCAAACGCAGGTGTGATGCGTGCTGGCGCGACTGCCGGCGTCCGTCCCCAGACTGGTCGAAGATTGCACGATCTGGCTGCACCATCGCCGCCGTCCGGTCGCCGCCGTGACATGCGGCGTGATCGTCACCGTGCTGGCTGGCGCGCTATTCGCACACAACACGGCGCCGGTGCCGCTGTTCGACGTGCCGCTTCATCCTCGTCAGGCAGCCGAAGTCGAACAGGCCTTGACGCTCTGGAACGAGCCGTTCAGCGCGAACGTGCAGGGCACGCAGTTGTACGTGCCTGCGCGCCTGAGGCGCGAACTGCTGGTCAGGCTCGCGCTGGCGGATCTGCCGCACGGCTACGTCCCGACGACCGCCGACGTCTTGGCCGCGCAAGACAATCCGCTGACGCCGCCGGAGATCGTCGACGATCGCCGGCGCGCGGGCATCGAGGGAGACCTCGTCGCAGGGCTGCGCCGCATCGACGGCGTCGCCGATGCGACGGTGGTCATCGCGCCCGCCTCGGCAGACGCGTTCGCGGACTCAGGCGAGCGCTCGCCGCCCAGCGCCAGCGTGCAACTCATCCTCGGCCCGGGAGTTGCGCTCAGCGCCGTAGCGGTCGCCGGCATCAAGCGCTTCGTGGCCGCGGGATATCCGGGTTTGAGCACCGACAAGGTGGCAGTGGTCGACGGCTCGGGCGAATTGATCGGCTCGCCGCCCGATCGCGGGGCGAGCCGCGAGGCGCGCATCCAATCGAACGTCCAGAGCGCGCTCGACGCTGCGCTCGGCCCCGGCGCCGCGATCGTCCGGGTGAGCATGCGCAGCGCGGGTTCGGAGCAATCAACCCAAAGCACGCGCGTCGTGCCGCATGGGCTCCTCGACGCGGACACCGGGCGCGAGAATGGCACCGAGAGCGGACGCAAGCTCGACAAGGAACGCACGACGCGCCACTATGCGTACGACACCATCGTCGAGCGGCGCACCACGGCAGCCGACGCGCTCGTGCGCATGTCGGTCGCCGTCTTTCTGGATGCCGCGCGGACAGATGCCAGCCATCAACCGGCGATCGCATCGCTGGTCCGCGCCGCAGCGGGCGCCGATCTCGATGCGGGCGACGATGTGGTCGTCGAGTCGGTGCCTTTCGCGGTTCGTACCAAACCGGCCATCGCCGCCGCGCCTATGCCGCTGGCGCGTGCCGTGCTTCCAGCAGCCGCCCTGGCGTTGGTCGCGGTGGCGTTCGGCTTCACGCTGTGGCCGCAACGTCACAGGAAGACTCCCGATCCCGCAATCGCAGGGTTGAGATCATCGCTCGAGCGCGAGTCCCCGCGAACCGCCGCATACGTCTTGTCGACGCTGCCGAGCTCACTGCGCGAACGCGTCCTGCAATCGTATGGACCGCTGCGGCGCGCGTCGATCGAAGCATGTCTGCGTGAGCGGCGAGCGCGCTGAGTTCACGCCGCTGCGCCCCCGGCGCCGGCGAAGCGCGGTTATGGCTCAAGAGACGCCGATTCAAATTCCAGAGCCTGTGACGGCGCCGTCCGCGCCGGACGATGCAGTAGCCGCACCGCCAATCGAGGATCCGCAGGTGCTTCCCGTCCCTGCGTCTGCGCAGGCGCTCGGCGAAGAGAAGACGCGGCCCGACGACGCGGGGTTCAGTGGAGAGGCGTTCGCGGCCGCCGTGCGCGACGAGGCCATACGATTCGCGGCGATCGCCGTCGCACGCGCCTTGCGCGAGCGGCTGCGCGATCCCGACGTGCTGACGGCGTACGTCGACAGCGCACTGCGCGCGTGCGGGCGCGCCCAGCGCCAAGTCGTGCGGCTTCATCCCCACGATGCGAACGCATATCGCGCGCAACGAGGGGTCGAGGTCATCGCCGACGCCGGCTGCGCCCGGGGCGAGGTCCGTATCGAAGCGCGCGGCGGCGAGGTCGGAGCGACGATCGAAGAATGCGCCGAGCTGCTCGCCCGCGCGGCGGCGCATGCGTGAGACGAGCGCGAAGCGCCTTTCCCATCACCTACGCGCATGCCGACGGATTCGTGCGTCGCGGCGAAGTGCGCCGTGCGCAGCGCGATTCGATCGACGTCGCCGGGCCCGCGCTCTCGCCCGGCGACGTCGTCACGATCGCTCGCGACAACGCGCTGCCCGTGCTGGCACAGGTCAACGCGGTCGACGGCGACGGCGCGCGCTGCACGCCGCTTGAGCCGGTAGCCGGCATCCGCACCGGTGCCCCGACATGCTGCGACGGCGGGCGTCTCGGCGCGTATGTGGGAGCCGCGTTGCTCGGGCACGTGCTCGACGCGTGGGGTCGCTGTGTTGACGGCGCCCGCGTCCCTGGCCGATCGATCGCTCCGCTCGATACCCGGCCAATTCCGCCGGCGTCGCGCGTGCCGATCGAACGGGTGCTGCACACCGGAGTCGCAGCCATCGACGCGTTCGCCACGCTCGGGCACGGCCAGCGGGTGGCGCTGGCTGCCGGAGCTGGAGTCGGCAAGACCACGTTGTTGCGCCGTATCGTCGAGAACGCCGACGTGGACGCGCGGGTGGTCGCGCTGGTGGGCGAACGGGGCCGGGAGCTGGAGGAGACCGTGCGGCGGTTGCGCGCCTCGCCATCCTGGTCGTCGACGTCGCTCTACTGCGCGACCTCGGAGACCGGCGCGCTGGAGCGCTTCACGGCAGCGCGCAGCGCCAGCGCACAAGCGCAGCGGCTCTGCCGTGATGGCCGGCGCATCCTGCTCGTCGTCGATTCGCTCTCGCGCGCAGCGACGGCATGGCGCGAGCTCGCGCTTGCCGCGGATGAACCGTTGGCGGCACGCGGCTACCCGCCATCGCTGGCAGCTGCGCTCGCCAAGCTCGTCGAGGTCGCGGGCGCGCGGCGCGACGGCTCCATCAGCGCCGTCTACACGGTCCTCGTCGAAGGCGACGATCCGACCGAACCCGTCACCGATGCGGTGCGGGCGCTGCTTGACGGCCAGATCAGTCTTTCGCGACGCCACGCGGATGCCGCACGCTACCCGGCGATCGACGTCTTGCGCTGTCTCAGCCGCGCCATGAGCGATATCGTGACCTCCCAGCACCGGGCCGATGCCGAGATCGTCCGTCACGCGCTTGCGACGCTTGAGAACGCCGACGACCTGCTCGCACTGGGCGCGTACAAAAGCGGAAACGACGCATGGTTGGACACATGCGTCGCGCTGCGCGACTCGATCGAAAATCTGATCTTCGACGGTGCCGGCATGCGTGAAGACCCGGTAGCTGTGCTTGCGGCGATCGCCGTCGAACTGCGCCGCGCCCCTCGACGATCCGCCGGTATCGCGTGATAGAGCTGCTGCAAGGAGGTCAGGCGAGATGAACATGGCACCCAACGACGTCACAGGCATGCCGGAGCAGCCGCGCCGTACTCTTCCCATCGCCATGCGGCCGTGGCCGCCTGTGCCCGCCTCGCCGAGCTCGGCGTGGCTTGATCCGCAGGGCACGCCGGCCGACAGCGTGCCCGCTCCGCCGGCCGCGCAGGGCGCGTCGCCCGAGCTGAGCCTCTCGAAGCTCATCGCGCAGCTTTCGCGGCAGCTGAAATCGATCGAGCAGACCTTCACGAAAGCGCTGCAACAACTCGCGAAGAGCGTCGAAAGCGCTCCGTCGTCGCCGTCGTCAAGCGCTGCGGCGCCAAGCGGCACCGCGCCGCGCGGCGCGAATCCATACGATGGGATGATCAGACGCACCGCACAGCGACACGATCTCGATCCGGCGCTCTTGAACGCGGTCATCCGTCAAGAGTCGGGCTTCAACCCGCAAGCCCGATCAAGCGCGGGAGCGATGGGGCTGATGCAGCTCATGCCGGACACGGCAAAGTCGCTCGGCGTGACCGATGCGTTCGATCCCGCGCAGAACCTTGAAGGCGGCGCGAAACTCCTGCGCGGTTTGATCGATCAATACGGCGGCCGGCTCGATCTCGCGCTTGCCGCCTACAACGCCGGCAGCGGCGCGGTCGACAAGTATCATGGCGTGCCGCCGTTCGCCGAAACCCGTAACTACGTGCACGCCATCCTCGACGACTACAAGGCCAGCGCCCTGCGCGCCTGACCCGGCGCGAACGCACTTGACAGAGCGGCGCGCCGCGGGCTAGACTTATCGAGAATGATTCTCGATAAGGTTCGGCCGTACGCGGCCTCCGGTGCGCTGGCGTTTGCGGTACTTTGCGCGGGCTGTTCGTCTCAAAAGCCCGCCGCGGAGCCTTCGCCGGCAGGCAGTCGGCGCGTCCAGGCGGCCGCCACGATCTCGACCATCCAAGCGCTGGCGCAAGCCGTCGGCGGCGATAAGGCCGATGTCATCAGCATCGTGCCTATCGGCGCATCACCCGAGACCTACGATCCGTCGCCGCAAGACCTCGTGGCGCTGGCGAATGCTCAACTCATCATCAAGAACGGCGCCGGTCTGGAGCTGTGGCTCGACAAGGTCCTGCGCAACGTCGCCAAGCCGGGCACCAAAGTGATCGTGCTATCGGATGGCATGCCGGTCGAGGGGGCCAAAGCCGCAGGCGAGCCCGGCAACCCGCACCTGTGGCTGGATGTGACGTACGCGCAAGTGTACGTGCATAAGATCGCGGCGGCATTGCGCGACGTCGACCCGCCCAACGCGGCATACTACAGCGCGAATGAAACGCGCGAGACCGCGCGGCTGCGCGCGCTCGACGCGTGGATCCGCGAACAGATCGCGACCATCCCGCAAGCCAATCGCACGATGCTCACGTTCCACGATGCGTGGTATTATTTCGACCAGCGTTACGGCTTGCGCGACATCGGAGCCATCGAACCATCGCCGGGCCAGCAGCCCTCAGCGGCGTATCTGTCCGCGCTCATCGCGCAGGCGCGCGCCAATCACGTGCGCGCGGTGTTCGCCGAGCCGCAGTTCTCGCCCAAGCTCGCGCAGGCGCTCGCCACAAGCGCCGGCATCAAGACGGTGAGCGATCTCTACGACGATACGCTTGGCACCACGCCGCAGCTCCAGACCTACGAGGGGATGATGCACTATGACGTCGACACGATCGTGCAGGCTTTGAGATGAGCGAACTCCACGAGCACGACCACACGCACGTCGATCCAGCGGCACCGGTCGCGCCGCAAGATCACAGCCACGCGGTCCCTGCCGTTGCGCCGCATCTTCATCGACACGCCGATCACCATCCCGCGCGGCACCAGGCGGGCAAGGCCCCGGCGGGCACGGCGATCCTGTGCGAGGGCATGTGCGCGGGCTATTTCGGCCGCGACGTGCTCGACGAGATCAGCTTCGAGGTCGTGCGCGGTGAGTTCGTCGGCATCATCGGCCCAAACGGCTCGGGCAAGTCGACGCTGCTCAAAGTGATCGCCGGTTTATTGGAACCGCAGTGCGGATTGATCGAAGTGCTCGGCGCGCCGCCCGGCCATGGCCCGGGCGTCGGCTACGTGCCGCAGACCGAAGACGTCAATTGGTCATTCCCAGTCACGGTCTTTGACGTCGTGCTCATGGGCGTCTACGGCAAGCTCGGGCTGTTCCGGCGCCCCGGCGAGACCGAAAAGCGCGCGGCGATGGCCGCGCTCGAAGAAGTTGGCATGGCCGATCACGCGGCATCGCAGATCGGCGAGCTTTCCGGGGGCCAGCAACAGCGCGTGTTCGTCGCGCGCTCGCTCGTGCAGAACCCGCAGCTGCTGCTGCTCGACGAGCCGATCGCAGGCGTCGACGCGACCAGCCAGCATGCGATCTTCACCCTGCTCGAGGAGCGCAAGAAGAAGGGCATGACCATCGTCGCGACCACGCACGACCTCTCGTGCGTCGCCACCTGGTTCGATAAAGTGCTGTGCCTCAACCACCGCGTGATCGCATACGGCCCGCCGACCGAGGTGCTCACCGATGCGACGCTGTCGGCGACGTTCGGCAGCCACGTGCTCGTCATCCCCGAGGCCCAAGCCGCCGTCCGTTCGGCGCAGCTCTAGCCCATGGACTGGTTGCTCGCGCCGCTGCAACAAGAGTTCATGGTGCGCGCGCTCATCGCGTCCACGCTCATCGGTCTGGTGTGCAGCGTGGTCGGCGTGTACGTGGTGTTGCGCAACCTTTCGTTCATCGGCGACGGCATCGCGCATGCGTCCTTCGCCGGCATCGTGATCGCATATCTGTTCAAGGCCAACTTGTACGTCGGCGGGCTCATCGTGGCCATCCTCACCGCGCTGGGCATCGGCGCCATCAGCCGTCGCTCCGAAGTCTCGACCGACACCGCGATCGGCGTCATGTTCACCGCCGTCTTCGCGCTCGGCGTACTGCTCATGTCGCGTGCGCGGAACTATATCGTCGATCTGCAGGACTTCTTGTTCGGCAACGTCCTCTCGGTCGACCGCACCGACATCTTCCTCGTCGCCAGCCTCACGATCGGCGTGCTGCTCGTGATCTTCGCGCTGTACAAAGAGCTGCTGTTCGCGTCGTTTGATCCGCTCATGGCGCAGGCGAGCGGCCTGCCGACGACCGCGCTGAGCAATCTGCTGCTCGTCATCCTTGCGGTGACCATCGTCGTGTCGCTTCAGGCGGCGGGGATCGTGCTCGTCGCGGCGCTGCTGGTCACGCCGGCCGCGGCGGCATATCAGCTGACCAATCGTTTCGGGCCGATGATGGCCACCTCGGCGTGCATCGGCGTCGGATCGGCCGTGGTCGGGCTGTATGCGTCGTATTATCTCAACGCCGCATCCGGGTCCACGATCGTGCTCACCGCCACGCTGTGCTTCTTCGCAGCGATGGCGCTCTCGCCCAAGCGTCGCTCGCTGCTCACGCAGGTGCTCGAAGCGCGCCGCCACGCGCAGCAGGAGCAGGCGGCGCGATGAGCGCGACCGAGGTCGAAGGCGCCGTCCACACCGAGCTCGCCCGCGCTGGCTGCCGCATGACGAGCCAGCGCAAAGCCATCGTCGGCGAGTTCACGCGCCTGCGACGCTACGTGACGCCGCAAGAGCTGCACGAGCGCCTCGCGCGCCGGCATCCCGGCGTCGCGTTGGCCACCGTCTACCGCACGCTCGAGGTCCTTGAGAAGATCGGGGCGGCCGCGCGCGAGCCGGGCGACCACGGCGAGGCGTCGTATCTGTTCTGTCCGCCCGCGCAGCATCACCACCACGCGGTGTGCGTCGAGTGCGGCAAGGTCGACGACGTGCCGTGCGGCTCGGTGGACCGCTTCGCGCGGACCCTGGCCCAGCAGCTGCGTTTCCAGCTGCGCCGCCACCGCCTGGAGTTCTACGGACTGTGCCGGCGTTGCGCGCCGGACGAGGCTCACACCTAAGAAACCTTCGGCAGGCGGTGCCGGCCCCGATAGTTAACCATGGTTGACGTTAGCCATGGTTAACACAGGACAGGACCGCTCGCCCGAACGCGCGCGACAGGACTACTGCAAAGCCATCCTTCAGCTCGGCGACGGCCAGCCCGTCAAGCCGGCCGACGTCGCGCGCCGGCTCGGCGTGTCGCGCGCATCGGTGAGCAAGCTTGCGCGCGATCTGCAGCGCCGCGGCTACGTGCGCGCGCTGGGCGGCGGTCAGTTGCAGCTCAGCGCCAAAGGCGGCAAGCTCGCGCTCGCGGTGGTGCGCCGCCATCGCATCGTCGAGACCTTCTTGCATCAGGCGTTGGGCGTGCCGCTGGAGCGCCTTCATGCCGAAGCCGAGCGCATCGAGCACGTGATCTCCGACGACGTCGCGAAGCGGCTCGAGCACCTGCTCGGCCACCCGCAGTTCGACCCCCACGGCGATCTCATCCCCGGCACCGGTGGAAAGGGCCGCCGCGACGGGCCGCTCGCGCAAGCACCGGTCGGCCGCACGATGCGCATCACGCGCATCGCGGATCGCGACGCACGCGTCGTGCGCGCGCTCTCGCGTCACGGCTTGCTGCCCGGCTCCGATGTGAAGATCCTGAATCGCACGCCGCGCACGACCACGCTGCGCGTGCGCGGCGCCGAGGTCACGCTCGCAGCTGCAATCGTCGACGCGGTGCTCGTGGAGCGTACCCGCCGTGAGTGACATCGCCAGGCCGGCGGAATTCACGGAGCTCGACGCCCGCGATGAACAACTGCGTTCGCTCGATAGACAGCGCGTCGCGCAGGCGCGCGCGAGCCACCGGCCGCTGTGGCTGTTCTTCTTGCTGGCGGGCCCCGGTATCTTGGTCATGCTGGGCGAGAACGACGGCCCGAGCATGCTGTCGTATGCGACGACCGGCGCGGCCTACGGCATCGGCTTCTTCCTGCCGTTCATCGTCCTGACGTTCGCGATGGCGTTCGTCGTGCAGGAGATGACCGTCCGGCTGGGCATCGCGACGCGCTGCGGCCATGCCGAACTGATCTTCGAGCGCTTCGGACCCTTCTGGGGATATTTCTCGATGCTCGATCTCGCGATCGGCAACATCCTCACGCTGATCACCGAGTTCATCGCCATCCGGGCCGGGGCCGCGTATTTCGGCATCTCCGCGCCGATCGCGGTCGGCGTCGGCGCGGCGCTGGTGCTCCTCATGGTGAGCGCGCGGCGCTACTTCACCTGGGAGCGCGCTGTGCTCGTCCTGGCGGCGTTCAATCTCTTATTCGTGCCGGCCGCGATGTTCGCGCATCCCGACGCGGCGGCCGTCGCCCGCGCTTTCGGCACGTGGAGCCCGCTTGCAGGCGGCGTGACGGCCGGCTTCGTCACCTTGCTCATGGCCGACGTGGGCGCGACCGTCACGCCATGGATGATCTTCTTCCAGCAAAGCGCCGTGGTTGACAAAGGGTTGACTGCCGCTGATCTGCCGCAAGGCAGATTCGACACCGCGCTGGGCGCGCTCGTGGCCGCCGTGGCGGCGATCGCCGCGGTCCTGGCAGCCGTGCCGTTGTTCACGCACCACGTCGTCGCGTCGACGTTCGCCGGCGGCGCTGATTTCGCGACCGCGTTGCACCCGTACATCGGAAGCGTCGGGGCCGCGTTGTTCGCGCTCGGCATGATCGAGGCCGGGCTGGTCGCGGCGATGACGATCTCGACCAGCTCCGCCTATGCGGTCGGCGAAGTGCTGCGCGCCAAGCACAGCCTCAATGCGAGTTTCTCCAGTGCACGAGCGTTCTACGTGTCCTTGGCCGCGTCCGTGGCACTCGCCGCCGCCGTCGTGCTCATCCCGCACGCGCCGCTGCTGGCGATCACCATCGCGGTCAACGTCATCGCCACGCTGCTCATGGCGCCGGCGCTGCTCTTCCTGTTGCTGCTGGCCAACGATCGCGAGGTCATCGGATCGCTCGCCAACGGTCCGAAGAGCAACCTTATCGGCGGCGCCATCGTCATCGCGATCGCGCTGATGGGCAGTGCGTACGGGGTCATCACCGTGTTCCCGCAGGTGATCCCGAAGTGAACGGTACACCGCGCTTCGGCCGTCGCAAGCTCAGCCCGGGGATAACGGCGCTGTTGTGGGTGCTGCGCATCTACGTCTTGATCGCTGTGCCGCTTGTCGTGTACGCATTCGTCAAAGCGCTTCACTAAGACAGGCGCGCATCGCGGGCGCCGCGAATGACGCGCCCGATGTCGAAAAATCCAACGCCGGCGCCGGTCGATCCAACCGGCCGCATCATGACGCTCGGCTTCGGCGTGCTGGTCGTCGTCGGTCTGATCGCGCTGATCGCGCTCGCGGTCACGCATCGCAACGCCCCGGTGGCGCTCGGGCCAGCGGCGACGGCGACGCCGACCGCGACGCCGCTGCCGCGCCCGGCCGAGACTCCCGGCATGCATTTTAAACCCCAAGGGCATCCGGGCCATGACAAGACCGATCCGAAGCAACCCGGGGTCGCCACGTTCGCGTACAACTCGGATCCGCCGACGTCCGGGATGCATTTGGAGCAGTTCTCGCCCCTGCTCATCAACGCGACGCCGCTGCCGAAATATCTGCAAGTCCATCTGCTCGAACACGGCAACGTGCTCATGCAGTACAACTGCAAGTGCCCGGACATCGCCGGCGCGCTCGCGCAGATCGCGTCGAGCTACAACAACCAGCAGCTGTCTCCCGGCGAGACCCAGCTCTCGTCCGATGATATCCAGCGCATCGAAGAATACGGCAAGGGCGTGATCGTCGCGCCGTACCCGCCGATGAAATACAAGATCGCGCTGACCGCCTGGACGCGCCTGGAGCCGTTCGATTCGATCGATCAAGCCAAGATGATCCGATTCATCAACGCGTACCTCTCGAATACGACGAACGCAGCGCAATGATGAAGACGATCGCGCGCGCCGCCGTGTTCGCCGCGCTGCTGCTCGCCGGTCCTCTGCTGCTGGGCGGCTGTTCCAAGAGCGGCGGCGGCGACGCAAGCCCACCATCCTCATCCTCAGCCGCGGCGCCCAGCGCCGCGTCGGCGAGCACCGCCCCGCAGACGATCACGTTGCAGTTCCTTGGCACGCACTATCCGTCCCAAGGCCATCGCCACTTCGACGAGGGCGAATCGACGAAGTTCGCCTACAATTCGGATCCGCCGACCTCAGGCCCGCATAAAGAAGCCTTCAGCACGTCGTTCAACAACGCGACGCCGCTGCCCGCATACGTCCAGGCCCACCTGCTCGAGCACGGCAACGTGCTATTGCAGTACAACTGCAACTGCCCGGATATCGCCGGCGCGCTCTACCAGATCGCGTACAAGTACGACAGCCGGCTCATCCCGCCGGATCAACTCCAGGCATCACCGGCGCAGGTGCAGGGCGCGGAGGAAGCCGGCGAATCGGTCGTGGTCGCGCCGTACCCGGGCATGAAGCATAAGATCGCGCTGACCGCATGGACGCGCCTTGGCACGCTCGACACGCTCGATCAGGCCAAGATCGAGTCGTTCATCAACGCCTACCTGCACAACCAGGCGAACACCGCGCAGTAGCGCATCCAAGCGAACGCGCCATCACAGGATGGGCGCGGTGATCTGCCCGGTGATCTGCAGTCCGCGCGCGTACTGCGTCGTGTTGAACCCGTTATTGAGCTTGATCAGGTATTGGTTGTTCGTGATGTTGGTCGCCTGGATCTGATAGCCGAGCCGTCCGCGCGATGCGAAGCGTCCATACGACGCGTTGAGCGTCCAGTGCGCCGGCAGCCGTCCTTGGCCGTTCTCGAACTGCACCGGGAAACCGCTGCCGTATTCGGTCTGCAGGCTGGCATACGTCGAGCGGTCGGGCGCGAAGCGCCAGGTGTAGCCCGCATTGAGCGTGTTGGTCTGGTCGTGGTCCTCGAGCGCATAGCCATTCGCACCCTGGAGATCGGCGGGCGAGAACAGAAACGTGCCGCCCGAGATGCCTGACGCGAGACTTTGCGAGAGACCATAGGACAGAAAGTAGCTGTCGCCGTTGCCCGGGGTCTGGCCGCTGAAGCTGAACTCGACTCCCTGTGCGCGACCCGACGTCGAATTGAAAATCGTGAAGATCGGCGTCGAGCCGATCTGCGTCGTGTCGAGCACGTTCGCCACCGCACGCGCCCAGTAGTTGACGTACCATTTCGCCGTCGGCGTCATCTGATGCGAGAAGCCGAATTCGTAGATCGAGTCGGTTTCGGGTTTGAGGTCGTAGACCGGCAGGCCGTTGCCGCCGCTTATGACGACCGCAGAGCGGCGCGTGTCCTCAAGCGCCGGCGCCGCGTAGAGCCGGCCGTAGTAGACGTGCAGCGTGTCGCTGGGATTGAGGGCCTGCGCGTCGATCTCGATGCGCGGGCTCACCTGGTTGCCGGACGTGAAACCCGTGGAGCGATCGTAGCGCAAGCCGACGTTGGCGCTGAACACCGGCGACAGGATGCGTTTGTCTTCGGCGTAGATGCCAAAGTTGGTGCCCGTCTGCGCGACGTTGTCGTCGAAGCGCTGCTGCATCCCCATCGAATCGATGAACTGGATGTTGAACTGGCTTGCGAAATTTTCCGTGTAGGCGGTGAAGCCCGTCTTGATGTTGTCTTTGGGGTCCGTGCGGAACCATGCCGTGGTGAGGCCGTAATACGTCCCGACCCGGTCCTGGAACGTAGATGCCATCGCCGCGCTGGCGAGATCGTTCACAGGATCGGGAAAGAACTTGACCTGCGTGCGGTTGTACCACGGCGCGATCTCAAGGTAGCCTTGTCCGTCGGCGCTTAGCCGGTTGAAGATGATGTTGGCGTATTGGTTGTACTCGTACTGGTTGTCGTCGGTGCCGGGCGGCGAGAAGCTGACGCTGGAAGGGTCGGTATCGATCGGGATCTGGAACGTCGCCAACTGGTTGGAGAAATGCAGCGCCCACGAATCGCGCTTGTCGGGCTCGTAGGTCAGGCGCATGAACTCATTGCTCGAACTTGCGGCGTCATGCACGGGCGGATCGGGCGTCGGTGTGTCGAGGCCTCGATCGCTGCGTTGAAGATTGAGCGAGACGTATGCCTTGAATGCCTCGCCCCCGAACAGATCGCTGATCTGCGTGCCACCGGATGCGTAGTTGCCGCCGGTCAGCACGACATCGCCGCCATTGCTCGACGGCCGCTTGGTGATGATGTTGACCAGTCCGCCCATGCGGCTGCCGCCGAACTCCGCTGGGAACGATCCTGTGTAAACCTCGAGCGAACCGACATCGCGCGGATCGAGCACTTCGGAGAACGACGATGACGTCGTGTCCGGGACCGGCACGCCGTCGATCTGATACGAGATGCCATGGAAGCCGCGCGCCACGGGCTCGTCGTACGAGAACGGCACCACGCCCGGCACCGTCTGCGTCACGTGCGCCAGCTTGAAGTTGTCGGGGAGCGTCTGGATCATCTGCGGCGTGAGCACCGTGACGCTCACGGGATGCCCGGCTTTGGCGACCGCAGTGACCGTGGCGAGCGTCTTCTTGGAAAGATGGAAGTCCAGCACGACGGCGCTGCCGCTGGTGACCGTCGCGACGCCGCTCTGCGCGCCGAGACCGGCGGCCGTGACGGTCACGGTGTACGTGTCGAAGGGAAGGCGCGGGAAGACGTATTGGCCGGCGCTGTCGGTGGTCGTCGTCTGCTTGCTGCCCTCGCCGCTTTGGGCGACGACCGCGGCGTGCACCACGGGGTGTTGCGCATCGTCGACGACAGCGCCGCGGATCGCGCCAAGCGTGCTAGCGGCAGCCGGAGCGAGACAGTCGATCGTCGCCATCGCCGCGACCAGCGCGATGCACGCCAAGAAATACAAGAAAGAAAAACGCATGGAAAGGCCTCCACCGAGTAAGGTGGCGGCCAAAGGGCGGGAAGCCGGTTTTGGCCGCCTATGCTACAAGGGCAGCGCGAACCGGAGGAGGACGGCTGGCGATGTGGCGCGCCAGCAGCGGTGGGGAGGTGGTCTGCGCGCGCAGCGACAGGATGCGCAGCGCCGGAGCACAGTTCACGGGTGCCGGCTGAGCGAGCCGGCCGATCACGACGAGGACGAAGCTCGCGATGTCTGCGACGCGCTCGCAGGCCGCGCGCGCGAACGCGCGCAGCGCCAGCGCCAGAACGGCACCGACCGCGATGTGGACGAACGGAGCGCTCAAGTGACCGGGGCCGAAGATCGCGCCGAGGCCGAAACCATCGTACGACGAGAGCGCCTGTTCGGACAACTCACCGACCGTGAGCGATGTGAGCTGCAATCCGACGACGATGGCGACCAGCCGGCCCGGCGATATCGAGCGCACGGCATCGAGCGCGGGCAGCAGCCAATCGGCGCCGTCGAACTCGTCGCGGACGCTTTCGATGATTCCGCGCGCGATGAACAGCGCCGACACGAGCAAGAGGCCGAAGGCGATGTACGCGAACGGCGTCTGCAGCGAGTGGCTGTACAGCGCGCGCACCGTGCCGAACAGGTGCGCGGACTCGATGTGCAGTTGCAGCGCGTGGCCCAACAGCGACGCGATCAGCGCGATCGCCCCGATGAGCAGCCAGCAGACGTCCCGGCGAGCCATTTGATATTATACGGCTAAGCGCGAGGTGCTACCTCCGCCGACCCCGCGAAGCGGCTTCAGCCGATTCTCAGAAAGCCTGTGGCCGCCCTCACGCGCCGGCCTTGCGAGCGGCCTCCAGCAAGCGCGACTCCGGCATCTCCCCGCTGCCGGCGAAGACGATCGTGCCCTTGGCGTTCACGATGTAGATCGTGGGAAAACCATCGAGCCCCCACGTCTGCGCGACCTTGAGATCGGGATCGAACGCCGACGGCCACGTGATGTTGAAATACTTGTCGAACTGATCCACATCTGCCTGACTCTCGGCGACCGGGCTGCCTTCGGTCGAACCTGCACCATAGGGCGAGCCGGTGACAGATACCATGCCGAAACGCGACTCGGGCAGCTTGGCGCGCAGCGAGCGCAACACGGCCGTCATGCGTTGGCAATGCGGACACCACGTCGCGAACAGCTCGAGCATGTACGGCTTGCCGGCGAATGTGTCGTTGCTTATCGGACCGAGCGGCGTCTGCAAAGAAAATGCCGGCGCCAGGCTGCCTTCCTTGTGCGGCGGAGGCACCGATGGGATCGCGTTGGGCGCGACCGCCGCGCTGGGCAGCTTGTGCATCTGCGTCCACGCGTAGATGATGATCGCGCCGACGACGAGGACGCCGAGAACTATCGGCAAAATGGTCCGCAGCGGCATACCGCTTGGTGCCGTGTCTGAAGGTCGTGTCGATTGCCCCGTCTTCAAATCGTACCTCTCGTCGCGCGCATCATCGTCGGCCTGGTCTTCCTCGCTGCCGGCGTGCTCAAGGTCGGCCACGCACCCGATCTCGGCTCGACGATCGTCGCCTTCCGGCTCGACCTGCCGCCGTGGTTCGTCGGCTTCTCGGCGATCGCTCTCCCGCTGTTTGAAATCGTGCTGGGCCTGTACCTGCTGCTGGGCTGGCAGCTGCGTATCGTCTCAGTCGTCTCGGTCGCACTGCTGCTCGTCTTCATCGCGGCGCTCGCGTCGGTCGTCATGCGCGGCATCCCGACGCCGTGCGGCTGCTTCGGACCGCGCGAGACCGATCCGGTCACTTGGTGGACGGTGGTCCGCGACGGCGCCGCCCTCATCCCCGCCGGGTATCTCGTGTGGTGGTCGTGGAATGAGAAACCGCGGCCCGGTTGAGCTGCGGTTTCGCGGTCATTCCTGAGTGGTCTCGTTACTTGAGCATGTTGATGGTGTCGGGCCCGATGCCGTGGACCTCGAGAATCGTCTCGCCTTTCGCTTGCGCGTAGTGCGGCAGGTTGGCGGGTACTTCGACGTAGGATCCCGCCGGCAAGGTGAGCATCTTCGCAGCGTCTACCTTGTCGCCGACGCCCACCATGAACGTGCCGCTTAAGACGGTGACCTGTTCGCTTTGCGGGTGCGTGTGCGGCGGGAACTTGAAGCCGTCAGGCAATTTGTACCGTATTGCATATTGGCCACCGGCCTTGTCGGGATCACCCCACAACGTCGCGGACTCAAGACCGGTCATTCCCTTGACCGGTTCCCACTTTACGTTGTCCGGCTGGACGATGACCGGGGTGTCCGCCGACCACGCGATGGTCGCGCTCGTCGCTAGGCCGTTGACCGCCGCCGCGACGGCGAGTGCACAAACGAGAAACTTGCCCCTTTGCATGAGTCCTCCTCAGAAGAGAGAGGCAGGTGGGGCGCATGCTTCGCCACCGCCCTTCCGACTCCTCACGCCTACCATAGATAGCGGTGCAATGTCTTCACCAAGTCGTGGACGTCCATGTCCTCGATCGGATACATCGCTTCGGATGAGTTGTCGGGCCCCACGACGATCACTGAGCTGGTGTGGGCGAAGGAATAGCTGGCGCCGGGCTGCTCCGGCGGTATGCGCACGGCGTCGGCACCGAAACGCTTCATGGCGGCGCGCACCGCAGCGGTCGATCCGCCGAGTCCGACCATGGGCGCTTTGAAGCGCCGCACATACGCGCCGAGCACTCGTGGGGTATCGCGTTGCGGATCGAAGCTGACGAAAACCAGCCGCAGCCTGCGAGGCTGGCCAAGCTCGTCATATGCCCGTGCCATCTTGCTGAGGGCTGTCGGGCATTCATCCGGACAGTGCGTGTAGCCGAAGTACACGACTTGCGTCACGTCGGGCTGCTTGGTGATGACATAATCGTGATTGTCGGTGTCTTTCAGTGGTGGGTCCGCGATCCCCATCGACGCTTGCACGGTGCCGCCCCTGAGCCAGACGTTCAAGGCATTGCCGCACGCGCGAAGCTGAGGTATCAGCGCATAGGCGCACAATGCCATCCCGACGAGCAAGACCGCCGCGCCCCCCAGGACGATGCGCTTTTCCGCCGCGTCAAACGACTTCCAGGCCGCCAAGCTCATTGGCCGGCGCCGATACGCACGCCCATGACGAACGTGCGTCCAGCAGCGTAGTGGTTGCCCTGCGCATTGTCAAGCGTGATCCAGTACTGGTTGTTGAGCAAGTTGTCGATCCCGGCCCACAGCGCTGCATTGTGACCAAGGCCAAACCCCTTTTGCAACGAGAACACCGTGTGCGGCGTGTACTTGCAAAAACCGGGCGTGTCGGGCGGACAGGCCGACGAAGAGAGGCCGCTGCCGTATTCCTCGTCCATCGAGAACCACCCGCCGCGCGTGTCGTTGAAGACCACGCCGGCCGTCGCGCCCCAGCGCTGCTCGTGGTCCGCCGGCGTCCAGTCCGTCGGCGAGCCGAAGCACGGGGCTAAGAGCTGTGTCTCGCAGCCCTTGTTGACCGAGTACGTATGGTTGAAGCTGACGTACCACTCGCCGTTGCGCACGAGCCGCTGCTGGTAATACGCGGATTGCGTCGCGATGCGGCCGAGTTGGTAGTTGATGTCCTGATGCAGCAGCGTGACGCCCACTTGCGTGTCGTCGATCAGATCGGTCGCGTTCTTCTGCATGATGCGCAGTCCCAGGTCGCCGGCGCCGAGCGGCAGGTGCCCGCCGATCTCATAGACCGAGTCGCGCTGCGGCTTAAGGTCGAACTGCGCCGGGGTGGGCTGCAACGGCAGGTTGAGCAGGAACGCCGCATACGGCGACACGTTCTCGAACGAGAACGGCGTGAAGAACCTTCCGTAGTAGACGTAGGCGCTGGCCCGCGCCGAGAACAGCCGCGTGAACTTGATCCGAGGGCTGAACTGCGTGAAGCCCTGATCGAATTGCGTCGAGAAGACCTGGAACGCGGTCCAGCGCAGCCCGTAGTCAAGCTCGTACCGCGGCCCCATCTGCCAGCTGTCCTGGAGAAACGCCGTCTCCGTGTGGCCGACGTTTGGCGCGTTGTCGATGACGGGATACGGTGCCAGCGGCGTGGCGGGCGCGAGCAGCGGCGACAAGTAGTTCGCCGGCTGCAGGATGATGTCGTAATACTTGGGGACATCCGCGATGTCATATGACGCTCCCCAACGCACGGTGTGCACCCGGCTGCTCAGCGCGTAGTCGATGTTGGCGATGTAATCGTACGCCGTGCGGTTGTCGTATAACGAATAGCCGCACGTGGTCGTCGTGTATGCGGGAATGGAGAACGCGTTGAAGCAGTCCGTCGGCGCCCCGCCGTTGGCGATATTGACGTTCACGCCGTAGATCCAGTCGTCGACGGGGTCTCCGAAATCCCGGATCTGCGAGCGTTTGTATCCGCCGCCGAACGAGAGCTCGCCGCGGTCGCCGATCGCGTGGCGAAACTGGAGCGCGGCGAACGTATCGTCCTGCGTCTCGACGTCATCGGTACTCGCGGGCTGGCCGCCATTGATATCGAGCGGGATCTGGAACGTGCGGTATGCGTGCGTCACCGTCAGATTCACGAAGTTGGCGCCGCCCTTCCCATACGGCAACGTGTAGCGCAAGAACTGATTGGCGTTGCTGGCTTGGTTGTTGACCGACACCGGGTTAGGAGGATCGAGTCCGCGGTCCGTGCTGCCGTTCTCGACCGCCAGCACGAGCGATCCCCGTCCGACGCGATCGTGGTAGCCGAGCGTCGCGTCGTACGAGGCGAAGGATCCGCCTTGCATGCTCAGCCAGGCGCCGGGTGCCTGCATGCTGAGCGCGTTGCGCGTGCTGATGTTGAGCACGGAGGCGAAGCGCTCGCCATATTGCGCCGGATACGCGCCCTCGAGCACGTCGACGAAGGCGATGTCGCCGGGGTTGAACTCAGTGCCCATGACGCGATTGAGCGCTTGCGGCACCGAGACGCCGTCGACCACGTAGTTGATGTCGCCGTGATCGCCGTTGATGTGCACGACGCCGTTGGCGCCGCGTGCCGCACCCGGCAGTTGGATGAGCATCTCCGGCAAGCTTCCTGCCGATGGGGTACGGCTCAAGATGGTCGAGTTGATCGTCAGGTCCGTTCCGGACGCGCGAACCGGCGCCGTGCGCAGCGCGCTCGCGTTGACCACCGCAAGTGTTTTCACACGCAACTCGAGCGTAACGGTCGCGCCGCTGGCCGGCAGGTCGACGGTCACCTTGCCGCTTCGACCGCTAGCCGTCGCACTCAGCGTGTATGTACCGGGCGACAGGGTGCTGAACCCGAATGAGCCTTGCGAATCGGTTTTCGTCTTTTGTACGACGTTATTGCCCGTCGCCGTGACGGCGGCGCCTGCGACCGGCTTGCCATCCGCAATAACTCTTCCTGCGAGATAGGCGCTCGCGGCACGACTCGTGACCGGCGCCGCGACAACGGCGGCCAGCGTCAGCGCCGCGCACAGCGCGCGGCAGAAGCGAATAGACATCATGATTTCCTCTCGAACGCGATAGAACGGCGCGGCGGTTGTCGCGGCCGATCCGACGATACGACGGTCCTTGGGTTATTCGACCGTCAGGCTATCGAGAGGGACGGAGGCGGGCGGTTATAGAGCTGGCTGAACCAGATGAAGCGTGGCAAGCCGAGGACGGCGACGTTGCGGGTCGCGATCAAGGCCTGCGGACGCGAACTTGGCTGCACGAAGAAGGCGGCGATCGCGGCTGCGATCGTCGGCAGGCGCCGGCCGATGGCGCGCCCCGCGAGCGCCATGAGGAAAACGGTGAGAATGGTTCCCGCGATGCCCGCGCCGATGTCGTGGCCGCAGAACGGGCAGCCCTCGCCGATCTGGGTCGTCAGGCCGATGCCGAACTGGAGCGCCGCGGTGAAAGCGTAAAACGCGCCGCGGCCGCGGAAGGGCAGCGATTCGAGGCCGACGTGCAGCTGGCGTTTGAGATCGCGTCCGCTGCTGGAGCTGCGCCACAATGCGACGGCTTGCTGCACCGCGACGATAGCGCAGACGAGCGCGGCGATGCCGAGATACAAATGTTTGGGCGACAGCGCGATGCTGTCGGCATCCGGGCCCATCGCGAAGAACTCAGAGGCGATGTGCGCGACGATGCTGCCCAGACCAACCAGACAGAGGTAGACGGGCATGAGGCTTCGCGTCGTGTTGTCGCCCGGGCGTGCGCGCATACCCATTATATCGTCACGGCCGGCTCGTCATTTCAGTCCGGTCTTATTGATAATCAATCTCAATAAGTCCTCGTCACTGCGTGGATCGGGGCACTTCGCTCGCCGCCGCGAGCAGACCGGACTCGAGCCACATGCCGCCGTCGGCGACGAGCACCGCGCCGTTCACATACGACGCATCGTCCGAGAGCAAGAAAGCGGCGGCGCGCGCGACTTCGTCCGGCGTCTCGAGCCGGCCCAACGGCACGCGAGCGGCGATGCGCGCGCGGATCGCTTCTGTTGGGAAGAGCTTCTCCGCCGAACCCGGGGTATTGACCACGCCCGGGCACAGCGCGTTGGTACGGATGCCGTACCGGCCCCACTCGACGGCGAGCGTCTGGGTCAGCGACACGACGCCGGCTTTGGCGGCGGCGGAGTGTATGGTCCCCGGTCCGCCGGTCCACGCATAGGTGGCGACGATGTTGAGGATCGCGCCGCCTTTGCCGCTCGCGATCATCGCTTTGCCCGCCGCGCGCGAGCAATAAAACGTGCCGTTCAGTACGATGTTGATCACCGCGTTCCAGCCGTTGGGCGAGAGATCTTCGGCGCGCACGATGAAGTTGCCGGCAGCGTTGTTGATGAGGCCGTCGACGCGGCCGTGCCGAGCCACGACGCCGTCCACCAGCGCCTGCACCTGCTCCGGCACGCGCACGTCCGTGGGTATCGCTTCGGCCGCGCCGCCGGCCGCCGCGATCGCTGCGACCGTCTCCGCAAGCGGTTCGGGGCGACGCCCTGCCACGATGATGCGTCCGCCCAGCGCCGCGAGGTGCTGCGCCATCGCGCGGCCCAAGCCGGTGCCGCCGCCGGTGATGATGATGGTCTGGCCGGTGAAGTCGGGCATCACCCGCCATTTGACGAAAGCGGGTGAAATCATGGCGCCCACCAAAACTGCGCGGGCATGGACGCCGCAGTCGCGCCGAGGAGATACGCGAGCGGAGAGCGCGTCGCGCTCTTCTTGCCGTGCTACGGCGATCTGATCTTCCCGGACGTCGGACGCGCCATGGTGGCGCTGTTCGCTCGGCTTGGCGTGCCGCTCGACTATCCGCTCGAGCAGACGTGCTGCGGCCAGCCGGCCTTCAACGCGGGTCACAAGGGCGAGGCGCTTGCGGTCGCGCGCCGTTTCGCGCAGGTCTTCGACGGCTACGACTGGATCGTCGTCCCGTCCGGCTCGTGCGGCGCGATGTGCAGGGTGTTTTATCCGACGCTCGATCCTGCGCTTGCCGGCGTCGGCGCGCGCGTGTTCGAGCTGTCGACGTTCTTGGTGGATGCGCTCGGCGTCGTGGACGTCGGCGCGCGCTTCCCGCACACGATCGTCTATCATGACGGCTGCCACGCGCGCCGCGAGCTCAAAGTCGGAGACGCGCCGCTGCGCTTGTTGCGCGCCGTCAAAGACGCGCGCCTCGTCGATCTGGGTGCTCCGGACGAATGCTGCGGCTTCGGCGGTCTGTTCAGCGTCAAGTTCGACGAGCTCTCGGCCTCGATGGGCGAAGCGAAGTGCGCGAACGTGCGCGCGAGCGGTGCCGAGGTGCTCGTCTCCGGGGATTCGAGCTGCCTCATGCAGATCGGCGGATTGCTGGCGCGCGATCCCTCCACGCGCACGATCCGCACGCTGCATCTCGCGCAAGTGTTAGCGGCGACATGACGCGCTACGACAAGCGCGCGGTGCATGCCGACCTCACGCACCCGCACGGTCCGCTGGGTCTGCCGCAGACGATGGAGCGCATCGTCGCCGACAAACACGCAGCACAGACGCAAGTGCCCTGGCAGGAGCTGCGCGCGCGCGTCCACGCGATCAAAGAGTACGCGATCGCCAATCTCGATTGGCTGCTGGTCGAATTCGAGAAGCAGTTCGCCGCGCGCGGCGGCAGCGTGCTATGGGCGCGCAGCGCCGACGAGGCGGCGGCGCTCTTCCTTGATATATGCCGGCGCCACGGCGTACGCTCGGTGGTCAAGGGCAAGTCGATGGTGTCCGAGGAGCTTGACCTCAACGACCGCTTGGAGGCCGCCGGCATCGACGCGGTCGAGACCGATCTCGGCGAGTACATCGTGCAGTTGGCGGGTCAAAAACCGTCGCACATCATCGCCCCTGCCCTGCATCTTTCGCGCCAAGACATCGGCCGGCTGTTCGCCGACAAACTGGGAATCAAGTACACCGACGATCCACAAGCGCTGCTCGCCGCCGCGCGCACGCGCTTGCGCCGCCGTTACCTGGAAGCCGGCTTGGGCATGACCGGCGTGAATTTCGCGATCGCGGAGACCGGCACGATCGTCACGGTCGAGAACGAGGGCAACCAAGCGCTATCCGCATCCGCGCCGCCGGTGTACGTCGCGTTGATGGGCATCGAGAAAGTCATCCCGCGCTTGGCGGACTTGCCGCCGTTCCTCCACGTGCTCGCGCGCGCGGCGACCGGCCAGAAGCTGTCGGTCTACACGCACCATTTCCTCGGCCCCGAGGACGGTCGCACGTGGTATTGCATCATCATCGATGCGGGCAGGACCGCCGTGCTCGCAGATCCGGCGACCCGCGAGTCGCTGTATTGCATCCGCTGCGGCGCGTGCATGAACGTCTGTCCGATCTATCGCCGCGTCGGCGGCTGGTCGTACGGCTGGGTGTATCCAGGACCGATCGGCTCGATCGAGACGCCGCAGATGATCGGCCTCGACAAAGCGGGCGAGCTGCCGTTCGCGTCCAGTCTGTGCGGCGCGTGCCAAGAGGAGTGCCCGGTCAACATCGATCTGCCGCATCAACTCGTGCACATGCGTGCCAAAGCGGTAGATGCCGGGGCCGTCGGATCCGGCACGGAACGCGTGGCGTTCAAATTGTGGGCCGACGCCATGGCGAGCTTGGCGGCATATCAGCGTGCGGCGCGATTCGCACGTTTCGGCGCCGATACGTTCGGGAAGATCGGATGGAAGCCAGGGCTCCTCGGAGCGTGGGCGCGCCACCGCGACGTGCCGCAGCTCGCGCCCGAGACGTTCAAGGAGTGGTGGAGCAAGCGATCATGAGTCGCGCCGGCGCGCTCGCCGTGGGGACGGTCGCAGCGCTGGCGCTGAGCGCGCTTGCTGCCGGATGCGCCCGCACGCCGGCACCCTGGGTGCTCACGTTGCCATCAGGCGAGCGCGTCACCATCCTGCGCGAGCAGCGTCAGTCGTTCGACAACGTGAGCCACGTGCGCAAGACCATCCTCTCGGTCGACTACATGGCTGATCATCCGATGAACGATGAGGCGAGCCTGCAGATGGAAGCGCGCCGCGTCTTCGCGTCCTACAAATCGCACGTCGTCGGCACCGAGTACAACACCGTCAGCTTGGCGGCGATGGCCAAAACCGACGCAGGAGACAGCCTGGGGGGCCGCCCGTACTATTTCGAACTGCAGTCCGACGGCCGCTGGATCATGCAGCCGTGACGGACGGGGAGGCGGCGCGCGCCGCGATCTTGCGAGCGATCAAGAGCGCCTTGTCGGGTGAACCCGCGCGCGAGTTACCGGCGCCCGCGCCCGTGTTTCCGGCACAGCCAGCCGATCCAGTCGCGATGGCCGAGTCGTTCCGCAAGGAGCTCGAAGCCCTCAAAGGCGAGACGATCTTCGTCGCAACGCCTGAAGCCATGCCTCGCGCGCTCGGGCTGCTGCTGAGCCAGCGCGGGTTCAACACGGCGGCGGTGCAGAATTCGACCAGGGTGAGCGCGGCGCTCGCGCACGTCGCCGGCGATCGCTTCTTCCAGGCGGCGGGCGCCTCGAGCGAGCGCATCGAGGCCGCCGACTGCGGCATCATCGAGGCCGATGCGTTGCTCGCCGACACCGGCTCGATCATCGCGATCTTCAAGAATCGCGGCGAGCGGCTGCTGCCGTACCTTCCGCGCGTGTGCATCGCGATCGCGGACGTCTCAATGCTGCGTCCGCACATGGATGACGAGGCGCTCAAGCACATATACGGCGCGGCGCGCGACAAGTCGCGCGGAGAGGGCGTCATCATCACCGGTCCGAGCCGCTCCGCGGATATCGAAAAAGTACTCGTGCTTGGCGCGCACGGCCCCGCCGAGGTGATCGTCCTCATCGCTGGCATCCAGCAAGCGTGAACTAGTATCGCGGCAGCGTGGGATCGATCTCTAGGCTCCACGCGTCGATGCCGCCGGCGAGGTTTTTCACGTTTTCGAAGCCGGCTTGACGCAGCATGTGCGTCGCCCGCGCGCTGCGCATGCCCGAGTGGCAATAGACCACGATCTGAGAAGCTTTGTCGAGCTCGCCCATGCGCTCGCCGAGCTCGCGCATCTCGATCCATCTGGTGTATGGCAGCGCGGCGACCGCCAACTCGTCGGGCCGGCGCACGTCGAGCAGCTCGATGCGCTCGCCCGCATCCAGCTTCGCCTTGAGCTGCGCGACGGTCAGTTCGAAATCGTCCACGTCCCCATTCCTCGCGATCGGCGCGTCGCCGCAGAGCTTGTCGTAGTCGACGAGCGCGGTGATCGTCGGATGCTCGCCGCACACCGGGCAATTCGGATCTTTGCGCAGCTTGAGCTCCCGGAAACGCATCTCAAGCGCGTCGAACAGCAGCAGCCGCCCGAGCAACGATTCGCCCACGCCGCAGATGAGCTTGATCGTCTCGGTGGCCTGGATCAGCCCGATGATGCCGGGCAGCACGCCGAGCACGCCGGCCTGGGCGCACGACGGCATCGCGCCGGGCGGCGGCGGCTCCGGGAAGACGCAGCGATAACACGGACCGAGGCGCGCATCGAACAGCGACGCTTGGCCCTCGAAGCGATAGACAGAACCGTAGACGCTCGGTTTGCCCGACAACACGCACGCGTCGTTGACCAGATAGCGCGTCGCGAAGTTGTCGCTGCCGTCGACCACGATGTCGTACGAGCGCAGCAGCTCGAACGCATTGCCGCTGTCGATCTGGACGTCATGGCCTTCCACGGCGACGTTCGGATTGATCTCCGCGATCGTCCGCACGGCGGAGTCGACCTTGGAGCGGCCGGTCATGCTCGTGCCGTGCAGCACCTGGCGATGAAGATTGGAAAGCTCCACGCGATCGTAGTCGACGATGCCGAGCGTGCCGACGCCGGCGGCCGCGAGATAGAGCGCCGCGGGCGATCCCAGACCGCCTGCGCCGACCAGCAGCACGCGCGCTTCCTTGAGCTTGCGCTGGCCGTCCTGTCCGATCTCGGGCAGGATCAAGTGGCGGCCGTAGCGCGCGAGCTCTTGCGGGGTGAACGTGGACGTCTGCGTTGCCATGGAACCCGGCTATTCGACACGGGGCGCGGTCAACCCGCGCCCCGCGTACGCCCTTAGAGGAGCGGCCCGCAGGTCAGGCTGCGGTGCGCTTACCGACCAGGTTCCAGATGAGCGCCGCCAGGATCGCGCCAACGATCGGCGCGGCGAAGAACAGCCATAATTGGCTGAGATACTCGCCGCCCGCGTACAGCGCCGGGCCGAGGCTGCGCGCCGGGTTGATCGACGCGTTGGTGATCGGAATCGCGACGAAGTTCGCCACCGCGAGCGCGACGCCGATCGCGATGCCGGCGAAGCCGGCCGGCGCGCCCTCAGAAGTCGACCCCAAGATCGTGAACATGAGTACGAACGTCGCGATCATCTCGACGAGGAACGCGCCGATAAGCCCGACGCCGAGCGCCGAGTTGTCGCCGAATCCGTTGGCGACCGCCTGCGCCATGCTCGAGTCGTACTTGCCGCTGGCGTAAAGGACCAACACGAGCGTGCCCCAGCCGCACGTGCCGCCCACCAGTTGGGCGATGATGTAACCCGGCGAGTCGGACCACGCGAACTTGCGGGCGACGCACAGTCCGATCGTGACGGCCGGGTTGATATGACAGCCGGAGATCGATCCGATGGCGTATACCATGGCGAGCAGCGTGAATCCGAACGCCAGCGAGATGCCGACGTGGCCGATGGTCTTGCCGTCGTACAGCGCCGTGCCGATGCCGACGAACATCAGCACGAACGTCCCGACGAATTCCGCGATGTAACGGTTCATAGCACCCCCAAAAGAAAAAAGGCCGAGCGTATGCCCGGCCGCTTTACTTACGTCGTGTGCGGTTTCCTACGTTCAGACGTTCTTTTCGATCGGGACGCCGATGAGATTGCCGTATTCGGTCCACGATCCGTCGTAGTTGATGACGTCGTCTAGTCCGAGGAGATACTTCAGAACGAACCACGTGTGCGACGAGCGCTCGCCGATGCGGCAGTATGCGATCGTCGGCTTGCCCGGATCCAGCCCCGCTTTGGTGTAGAGCACGCGCAGCTCGTCGGGGGACTTGAACGTGCCGTCCTCGTTGACCGCCTGGCTCCATGGCACGTTGATTGCACCCGGTATGTGGCCCGCGCGTTGCGCGGTCTCGGTCATGCCGGGCGGCGCGATGATCTCGCCTTTGAACTCAGGCGCGGAGCGGACGTCGACGAGATTGCGCGCGTGCGTGCGTACGGTCTCGAGCACGAAGTCGCGCTTGGCGCGAAGTTTCTCGTCGACCTTGGCGATCTTGTACGACGTTGTGGGATACGAGGGAACATCGGTCGTCAGCGGGCGGTTCTCGGCCACCCACTTCTTGCGTCCGCCGTCGATCAGCACGACCTTGTCGTGTCCGTAATACTTGAGCAGCCAGAGCGCGAACGCGGCGAACCAGTTGTTGTTGTCGCCGTAGAGCACGACCGTCGTGTCGTTGCCGATGCCGGCGGACGACAGCAGCGCTTCGAACTCTTCCTTGGACGGGATGTCGCGCCGGATCGGATCGTTGAGCTGCGATTGCCAATTGAAGCCGACGGCGCCCGGCAGATGGCCCTTCTCATACTCGGTCGTGTCGACGTCGATTTCGACGAAGCGCAGTCCCTGATCGTCGAGATGGGATTGCGCCCAATCGGTGCTGACGAGGGTTTGCGTGGGTGCGATGGTGGTTGCCATGAGACTCCTCTGGTTCTTGCGCGGCAGGGCGGCAGCGAGGCTGCCCCGTACTACCGGCGACGATGGTGGATCAAGACCCTGATTCTGATTTCTCGTTAGATCTGCGCCATATAGGGCGCGTCAACGATAAAGAGATGCCGATCGAAGCTGCCGGTATGGAGATGGCCAAGCCAGGTTCTCCCGATCTTCGCCGGCGCAAGCACACCGTGACCCTCCCCGGCAGCGATCCGCCGATCCCGTTCGATCCGCCCCAAACCGAGCGCTAGCGCCTCTCCGGCCGGCTCGAGCAGGGCGCACAGCGTCACTATCTAATTGCATCCATTGCTATGGTACGTAATGGTGTCAATAAGGACGCAGCCCAAGGGACGCTGCAGCCCGTCAGCTTCTCCGGCCGCGACCGCCGGCCGCTCTACCAGCAGCTCGCCGAGGGCATTGCCGCGCAGATCCGCGACGGCGTGCTGGGCAAGGGCGACAAGCTTCCGCCGCAGCGCGAGATGGCGAGGTCGCACGGCATCGCGCTGGTGACCGCCAGCCAGGCGTACGAGGTCCTCGCCGCCGAGGGGTTGGTGGAATCGCGCACCGGGCGCGGCACTTTTGTGTCCTTCGATCCGCTCGAACCGATGCGCTTCGATCGCAAGCCCGCTGCGCCGGCGACGCCGGCGGACGGCGTGCCGCTGCCCGCACAATCGGTCGGGCGCTGGGATCCGGGCATCCATCGCTACGCGACCGAAACGCGCCGCGTCGCGGCCATGCAGCTGCTGCGCTCGGCGGTGCGTCCGGGCGCGATCGCCATCTCGGCGGGCCACACCGCACCCGAGACCTATCCGGTCGCCGACTTCGCGCAGTGCTATGCGCGCACGTTCCTCGACGATCCGCCGGAGATCCATCAGTATCGCGCCGATCGCGGCGACGAGACGCTGCGCGCGTTCTTCGCCGAACGGCTGCGCGCCCGCGGCGCCGACGTGGGCGCCGACGACATCTTGATCGTGAGCGGCGCGCAGCAGGCGCTCAGCCTGGTCGCCGAGACGCTGCTCGAGTACGGCTGCGCCGCAGCTGCCGAAGCGCCGACGTATTTCTCCGCGCTCGAGGTGTTCGACCAACGCCGCGTGTCGTGGACCAATCTCGCGGCGGATGAAGACGGTCTGATCCCGGCCTCGTTCGCCGAGGCATGCCGGCGCGCCGGCCCTCGCGTCGCGTACATCAACACGGCGGCGCAGAATCCGACGGGCTCCTATTCCGCTCGCGCGCGCCATCGCAAGATCCTCGAGGTCGCGCGCCAGGGCCAAGTCACGATCGTCGAGGACCAGACGTGTTGGCCGCTCTCGTACGATGCGGAGGCTCCGCCGCCGCTGATCGCGTCCGACGGAGACGAGCGGGTCGTCGTCATCGAGAGCATGAGCAAGCTCCTCATGCCCAGCTTGCGCATCGGTTACATCGCGGCCAAGGGCGCCGCGCTCAACGCGCTCTACGCGGCCAAGCTGCGCGCCGACTCATTCACCACGACCGTCGCGCAGCGCGCGTTGCTGCGCTTCTTGGAATCGAAAGCCGCCGCGCGCCACCTGCGCGCGACGCGATTCCTCTACCACCGGCGGCGCGACGCCCTGCACGCAGCCCTGCTGCGCGTGCTGCCCGACGGCGCGCGCGCGGCGTTGCCGCGCGGCGGTCTCAACGTCTGGGTCGAGCTGCCGCCGCAGTGGTCGGCGATGGAGCTGTTCGGCTACGCGGCGCAAGAAGGCGTCGTGTTCTTGCCCGGCCAGCCGTTCTACCCGACCGCGCCGGCGATCAACACGCTGCGCATGTCGTTCGGCAAACTTCCTGAAGAACACGCCGGCGAAGCGATGGCGCGTTTCGGGCGCGCCGTGCGCGCGTATGCATCGGCGCGCAAGCGCCACCACGGCGAACACATGGACTCGACGGCCGCCGCGGCGGTCTAGGGGCGCGCGGGCGGATTCTCGAACTCGGGGGCCTCCCCGAGCGGCGCTCGGGCACCACAAGTATGGAGACATTGATGGCGACTGTCGCGCACCGCATCTCGGAATTCAAGAATGAACCGATCCTCGATTTCAAGGATCCGTCCAACCGGCAGAGGGCGCAAGCGGCCCTTGCGTCAGTCCGCGCCGGGTTCGGCACGACTTACGATCTCATCATCAATGGGCAGCGCGTGCGGGGATCCGGCACCTTCGACTCGCGCAATCCCGCCAAGCCCAGCGAGATCATCGGCAAGCTGCAAAAGGCGACGCAGGCGCAGGCGCGCGAGGCCGTCGCCGCAGCGGAACAGGCGTTCCTGACGTGGTCCAAGACGCCGGCGCAAGAACGCGCTGAGCTGCTCTTCAAGGCCGCCGAGCGGGTGCGCCGCCGCCGCTTCGAGTTGGACGCGCTGCTCGTGGCGGAGGTCGGCAAGAGCTGGCCCGAGGCCGACGGCGACGTCGCCGAAGGCATCGATTTCCTCGAGTACTACGCGCGCGAGATGCTGCGCCTCGCCGGACCGCACCCAGTGACGCCGGTGCCAGGCGAGAAAAACGCGATGATGTACATCCCGCTGGGCGTCGGCGTGGTCATCCCGCCGTGGAATTTCGCGTTCGCGATTATGGCCGGCATGACGTCGGCCGCGGTCGTGACCGGCAACACCGTCGTGCTCAAGCCCTCGAGCGATTCGCCGGTCATCGCGTACAAGTTCGTCGAGCTGCTGGAACAGGCCGGCATGCCGCCAGGCGTCGTCAATCTGCTCACCGGGTCGGGCTCGGAGATCGGCGATCTGCTCGTCGAGCATCCGCGGGTGCGCTTCATCTCGTTCACCGGCAGCAAAGAGGTCGGGCTTCGCGTCAACCAGCTCGCGGCGTCGCCTCATCCGGGCCAGATCTGGATCAAGCGCGTGGTCGCCGAGATGGGCGGCAAGGATTCGATCGTGGTGGCCGCCGATGCCGATCTGGACGCCGCGGTCGAGGGTGTCGCCGTTTCGGCGTTCGGTTTCCAGGGCCAGAAATGCTCAGCGTGCTCGCGCGCGATCGTCGAGGCGCCGGTGTACGACGAGTTCGTCAAGCGGCTGACGCAACGCGTCGGGTCGATCGCGGTCGGCGATCCCGCAGACCCGGCCAACTACATGGGTCCGGTCGTCAACGAAGGCTCGCGCAAGAAGATCGAAGCGTATATAGAGGAAGGCAAGAAAGAAGGCAGGCTGGTCGCCGGCGGAGGACGCGCGCCGGGCGACGGATACTTCGTGCAGCCCACCGTCATCGCCGACGTCAAACCGGACGCGAAGATCGCGCAAGAGGAGATCTTCGGTCCCGTGCTCGCGGTCATCAAGGCCGTGGATTACGACGACGCGCTGCGCATCGCGAACAACACGGAGTTCGGCCTCACCGGCGCGGTCTATTCGAAGGATCAGTCGAAGCTCGAGCGCGCACGCGATGAGTTCCACGTCGGCAACCTCTATTTCAACCGCAAGTGCACGGGCGCGATGGTCGGCGCGCATCCTTTCGGCGGCTTCAATATGTCCGGGACCGACTCCAAAGCCGGCGGACCCGACTATCTGCTGCTCTTCCTGCAGGCGAAGAGCGTGAGCGAAAAAGTTGGCTGATGGAGCGCAGATGGCGCCGGTAACCGCGCGCCTTCGCGTGGCTGCCGCCATCGCGGTGGTGCTGATAGCGGCGTATGCGGCGCTCGCTCTCGCCGGGTTTGCGCCGTGGCCGCGCTCGATCGTGTCGATCGCCGGCGCGGACGCACCGCACCGCGGCTACGCGCTGGTGAGCGGCTATTACCTCGCTCAGCCGTTCATCTCCAACGGCAATGGCCTGCCGCCGTATGAGTTCGGTGAGCCGGTGGGCACACATGCTCAAGCCGCCTCCGTCCATGTCGCGCCGGCGCTCTCCGATCTGCGCGCGTACCGGGTCGTGGCCGTCATCGACACCGCGACGGGCGACGGCAGCGAGTGGAATCCGTATCAGATCCACACCGTCGGGTCGGTCGATAGCGTCGTGCTGGGAGCGACGGCAGGCGGCGCGATGCTGCTCGCGCTGGTCTTCTGGGGAGCCGGCTACATCGCGATGATGATGCCGGCGCGCTCAGTACGAAACGAGGCGCGACGAGTAGCGGGCTAGGGGCGCATATGGCACCGACGGAGTTGCGGTGCGACGTCGCCGTGGTGGGTGCGGGCCCCGCCGGTGCGAGCGTCGCGCTGCGCCTGGCTCGCCGCGGCGCGGACGTGATTCTGATGGAACGCTCGCGCATGCCGCGCACCAAGGTATGCGGAGAGTACCTCAGCCCGGCGACGCTCGCGTCCCTCGCAACCCTAGGACTGCTCGAGTGCGTTCGAGCTCGCGCTCACGCGCTCGCGTCGCTGCGCATCTCCGGCTTCGGCATCGCGCCGGTACTGATGCGGCTTCCCGGCCAGGGCGGCCTTGCGATCGCGCGATCCGATCTTGACACGCTAGTTGCGGATGAGGCTTCGAAGGCCGGTGCACGCGTGGTGCTCGGAACGTACGTGACGGCGATCGAGAACGATGACGGGATCATTGCGAGCTACCGCGATGCCGCCGGCGAAATGCACCATATCGCCGCCCGCGCGCTCGTCGGCGCGGACGGCGCGTGGTCGGCCGTCGCACAACGCACCCGCATGGCCGGCCGCCAGCGGCGCGGTGGGCGCTGGGCGGTGGGCGGCCATCTGGAAACGCCGTCCGAGAGCGACGAGGTCGAGATGTTCGTGGGCCAGGACGGCTATTACGCGCGCAACCCGCTGGGCGGCGGATTGACCAACGTCATGCTCGTCCTTCCTGAGCCGCTCGGCGACGACCAAGCCGACGCCGCGGCGCGCCGCCTGAGCGACGGACGCTGCGGCTTACGGCTCGACGCGCTGCAGCGGCGGGTCGCGGTTGGTCCGCTCGCGTATCGCGCGAGCACGCAGATAGCACGGCGCATCGTGCTCGCCGGCGATGCGGCCGAGCTCTTCGATCCATTCCTGGGCCAGGGCATCGCGCTCGCGCTCGAGTTGTCCGAAGCGTCCGCCGATGCGGCGACGGCGCTTGCGATGGGTGGGGATTGGCGCGTCACGGCCCAGCGCTACGTCTCCGTGCGCGCAGCCGCGGTGCGCCGGACGCGCATCATCGCGCGCGCCGTGGACTCGCTGCTTCGCGTGCGCTGGCTGCGCGGACGCGCGGCGCGCAAGCTCGCGCGTCGGCCGGAGCTTGCCGACCAGTTGCTCGAAGTCGTGGCCGGTTCGGTCCCGGATAGCCGCAGGCTCGCGCTGGTGTGGGATCTCATCGCATGATGCATGCGCTGCGCAGCATCGACATCGCCGCTCCGCCGCAGCGCATCTACGAGCTCGCACAGGACATCGGCCGCTGGCCGGCACTGCTGCCGCACTACCGCTACGTGACCGTCACGCGTGAGACGCCGCGCGAGCGGATCGCGGTCATGGCGGCGAGGCGCGGTTGGATCCCCGTGCGCTGGGAGACCGAGCAGCGCCTTGATCCGAGCACGCCGCGCATCGAATTCACGCACCTTTCAGGCTGGACTGCCGGAATGGAGGTCGCGTGGACGTTCGCGCCGATCCAGGGCGGCACGCGGGTCAGCATCATCCACGAGCTCGATTTCAAACGCATTCCGGTGTTCGGCCCGTGGATCGGCAAGCGCATCATCGGGGATTTCTTCATCCAAAGCATCGCGGGCCAGACGCTCGCACGCATGAAAGAGCTAGCAGAGGCGACGACGTGAATAACAGGGTCTACATCACCGGTATCGGCGCCATCACGCCGATCGGCATCGGACGCGAAAGCTTGTGGCGCGGCGCGCTTGAGGGCAAACGCGGCGTGCGCAGTCTCGATCGTTTCGATCCCGCACCGTTCCGTTCCAAAGTCGCGGGCCAGGTCGAGGACTTCGATCCGGCCGCATTTCTCGAGCGCCGCGCGCTGGCGCGCTCCGAACGTTTCGCGCAGTTCTCGTTGGCCGCCGCACGGCTCGCGTTCGAAGATGCGCGCTTCGAGCCCAATGGCGATGACGGCGACTTCGGCGTGTGGGTCGGAAGCGCGCTTGGCGGCGCCGCGTACGGCGAGGCGCAGAACCGCAACTTCATCGAACGCGGCATCAAGGCGGTGCATCCGATGCTTGCGCTGTCGGTGTTCCCTGCGGCGGCCTGCTGCAACATCGCGATCCAGTTCGGCATCCATGGGCCGACGGTCTCGAACTCGAACTCGTGCGCGGCGGGCGCCGTCGCGCTCGGCGAGGCGTTTCGCGCGGTGCGCTCCGGCTACGCGCGCCGCGCGCTGGCCGGCGGCGTCGAGGTACCGCTCACCCCGCTCATCTTCGGCGCGTTCGACGTGATCAAGTCGATGTCGCAGCGCAACGGCGATCCCTCAAGCGCTAGCCGGCCGTTCGACGCGCAGCGCGACGGCTTCGTGATGGCTGAAGCGGCGTGCCTGATGCTGCTCGAACGCGAGGAAGACGTCGTCGCGCGCGGTGCGACGCCGTACGCAGAGCTGTGCGGCTATGCCCTGACCAACGACGGCCAGCACATGGCGGCGCCTCGCGAAGATGGGCGCGAAGCCAAACGCGCCATGCAGCTCGCGCTGGCCGACGCGGCGGTGCGACCCAGCGACGTCGACCACATCAACGCGCACGGTTCGTCGACGCCGCTCAACGATCCAACCGAAAGCCGCGCGATCCGCGAGGTGTTCGGCGATGCGGCCGACCGCGTGATCGTGTCTGGCATCAAGGGGATGATGGGCCACGCGCTTGGGGCGACCGGCTCGGTCGAGGCTGCGCTGTGCGCGCTCGGACTGCGCGAGAGCGTCGTGGTGCCGACCGTCAATCTGGAGACGCCGGCAGACGGATGCGACCTGCGTTATTCGCCGGCGGTGCCGATGCCGCTGCGGCAAAAAGTGGTGCTCTCGAACAGCTTCGGATTCGGCGGGCTCAACGCCGCGCTCGTCTTCAAGGCGGCGTGACGCCGGCTACTTCGCGCTGATGTCTCGGATGATCTTGAGCGCTTGCTGCAGCGCGCCGTCGTGACTCGAACTGAATTCGTTCTCGAGCTCCAAGATAGTTTCGACGATCGCCTTGTTCATCACCCAATTGGGATCGTCGCCGCGCTCTGCGGCGCGGCTTATCGTATTCTCGGTCAGGTGCCGCCTGCACGCGTCGATGCAGAACTGTAGAACCGCCGGGCTTGCCCTATGCTTGCGGACCTCGGCGATCAGGTCGGCTCTCGCGCTTTCGTACGGCCATGTGTCGTTGATGTCGTTCATGTGCGTACCCCCATGAACCGTATATCGGCCGGTCGGCCAAAATCCCCGGGGGTATTGTCGCAGAGCGGAAAGCTGCGTCAACTTGAACGCACGTCACGCTCGCCCGTGCGTGACGCGCAGCGCAGAGGTCAATAGGTCAGGCGGAACTTCGCGTAGACGTACGGATAGTTCGGCCGGAACCAATTCCGCAAGCTGCGCCGGACGAGCTCGCGCGCTGTGACCGGCGACGCACCTTTCATCACATAGTGCTCGCCATCGAAGAAGTCCGCCGAGTAGCCCGGATAGGAGACCATGCGCTCGAAGCCGGGCAACGGGGCGAAGACCGTCGAGGTCCACTCCCATCCGTTCCCGACCAGGTCCTCGACGCCCCACGCGCTCGCGCCATCGGGATAGGACCCGGCTGCGACCGGATCCCAGTGATCGAATCCGAAGTTGCCGCGTTTCGATGACGGCGCCTCATCGCCCCAAGGCTGGCTGCGCTCAGTGCCCTCGGGCGTGCCGTAGGCCGCGCGATGGAATTCGGGCTCGGTCATCAGACGCGCGCCGCGCCAACGGGCATACGCGCTGGCCTGCTCTTGCGACACGTAGACCGGCCATGCGGGCGGCAGCGGGAGCTCCGAGAACATCGTCGTCTGCATCCACCTGCCGTCGCGCTGGATCCAAAACGGCGGAATCGCGCCGCCGCCCTTTTCGACGAACTCGAGGTAGTCGGCGTTGGTCACGCTGTGCTTGTCGATCTCAAAGGCCGGCACGTCGACGACGGTCTCTCGGAACTCGTTATCCCAGCCGAATTCGGCTTGTTCGGGCGATGCGCCCAACGTCGCACGCCCAGCGGGCACGCGCAGGCGCGCCTGCGCAGGGGGTTTGCCGCCGGGAATCGGCGCCAGGACGTCGTGCGGGCGGCGTTTCTCTGCCAACGGCAAGCGGTGCAGCATGTACAAGAGCGTCTCGTGATGCATCGGCTCGTGCTCGAGGATCGTGTAGATCGCTTCTTTGACGCGCGGCGTCACCACCACGGGGTCGGCATCGGCCTTGGCCAGGATCTGCAACACCGCCGCATCCCAGCGCTGCGCCAGCGCTTGCACTGCAGCTCGTTCCGGCCACTGCTGCGGCGCGCTCTGTTTTGCGGCATCGGCGGTCGACGGGTCGATGCCGCGATAAAAGAGCCGCTCCATCGGCTCGTCAATGCTCGGTTCGCCGACCGCATCTTTGGCAAGCGTGATGAAGCTGAACGCCGGCAGATGGCCTTCGTAGAAGCGGACGGGATGGCGCAGCGGGATCGGACGGCTCGCGTACGCCTCCGGCGACACCATGTCGAAGAGCGACGCCGAACGGCGCCGATTCTCGACATACCAGTCCGCGAAATTCGACCGGCCCGTCTTCGCTAATGTGATCGCCATGATGTGGTGTCTCCCAATCCCCGCCCCGCGCTCGATTTCGGAGCGCTGGCTTGCTGGGCGGCGCTCGATTACCCTGCGGACCGCGGGCCGCTAATTGATGGACGCCACCAGTATCGGCTTGGTCGTCGGCGCCGTTGACCCGCCGGGGGGTTCGATCGTCACCGCGACCGTCAAACCTTTTTCGGCACCGACCGGAAGCACGACCGTCGCATCGCCATGTGCGTCGGGATTGAACGTCGGCGCGGGCGTCGGCTTGGCGCCGGCGCGGATGTACCACGCTTGATATACTTTACCCGCAGGCAGCGGCTGCAGACCATGCGTCTCAAGCCGCAACGCGCCGCCGGCCGCGACCACGCGACCGTTGACCGTGCACGGCGTCGCAGTCGTCGTACACCCCACCGCCCAGCTGCGTCCGCCGAACATGCCCGATTCGAACGCCCACGTCGCGGCGAACACGACGATGACGACCGCTGCCGCCGCGGCGAGCCAACCGGGCTGCATCCAAAACGCCGGTCGAAGCGGTGTCACGGTCGCGGGGGCCTTGCGTGCCGCCGCCGCCGCGGCCGACAGGATGCGCTCGCGCAGCGCCGCTGGCGGCTGCTGCTCGACGCTGACGGACAACGCATATGCGGCCAGCCGCCCGCGGGCGAGCACCTGCGCGCTGCCTTCCTTCTTTAGATAAGCTTCCACCAACGCGCGCTCTTCCGGCTCTAAGCCGCCCAGGGCATAGAGCTCGATGAGTTCTTGCATCTGCTGATCGCGCTCGTCCATCACGTCGTCTGCACCTCGCCGAGCGCATCCATCAAGCGGCGCAACCCGGCGCGGATGCGGCTCTTGATGGTGCCCAGCGGTTCGCCGAGTTTCTCGGCGACCTCGCGGTATGACAGCCCTTCGAAATACGCGCGTTCGATCGCCTCGCGCTGATCCGTCGGCAGCGACGCGAGCGCGCTGTTGACCGCGGACGCGCGCACTCGTCCGAACACTTCGTCATCGAGATCGACATCGGAGGGCAGGTCCACCGGCATCTCAGGCTCGCGCGTGCGCACGGCGGCGCTGCGCAAGATATCGATCGAGGCGTTGCGCGCCACGGTCGCCACCCACGCCGAGAAGTTGCCGCCTTGGAACGAGGCCGGCCGCGACCAGACCTGGAGGAACACGGATTGGGCGACATCCTCGGCCTGAGTCGGGTTGCCGAGGATGCGCCGCGCCACGCCGAAGACCAGCGCCGCGTGGCGGTCGTAGAGCTGCGCAAACGCATCTCCGTCGCCACGGCTCACGCGCTCGATCAGCGCGGCGTCATCGCTCATGTAGCGGCGCGGTTCGAGCGCGCGCGGCGCATCTCCCGGTGTGTGCCAGGTTCCGATCAGCGTGGGTCGTTGCGCCAGCCCGAGCGTGCACATGTCCTCTATGGAACGGCGCGAGCCAGTGCGCGGATGGCAGCTGTCAGCACCTCTCATCCGACATTCATCGCGGCCCGTTATGCGGGTGTCACTTGCCACCAGGGAGGCGACCAATGAACGCAAGGATGCTGCCCATAGCCGGCGGCGCGGCCATCGCGGCGCTCGCCGGAGCGCTCATACTGTACAACGCGCA